>JAFGOG010000183.1 GCA_016926595.1 Anaerolineae bacterium | reverse complement strand
GGGCAGCTCGCCGTGGCCATCGGCAACCCGTTTGGCCTGGAGGGGACGATGACGGTCGGCTTTGTCAGCGCCCTGGGGCGGTCGCTGGCGGTTGACGCGAGCTCCCTCACGGGGTCATACACCATCCCCGACATCATCCAGACCGACGCGCCGATCAACCCCGGCAACTCAGGCGGCGTGCTGGTGAACGACGAGGGGCAGTTGATCGGTGTGCCGACGGCCATCGAATCGACTTCAGGCACCAATGCCGGCATCGGCTTTGCCGTGCCGTCGGCCATCGTCCAGAGGGTGGTACCGGCGCTGATTGACGAGGGCACGGTCGAGTACTCGTGGCTGGGCATCACGGGCACGACCCTGACGGCGGATCTGGCCGAGGCGATGGACCTCGACCGCGATCAGCGCGGCGTCCTGGTGATCGACATAACCGATGGCAGTCCGGCGGAGAAGGCGGGCCTGCACGGCAGTGACACACAGGTTGATCTGGACGGCGCGCAGGCCGAGATAGGCGGCGACGTGATCGTGGCCATCGACGATCAGCGGGTAAAAGAGTTCGACGACCTGGTGGCCTACCTGCTCGGCAGCACGAGCGTCGGCGATCAGGTCACCTTAACCATCTTGCGCAATGGCGAGGAACGGACGGTCGAGGTGACCCTGGCAGCCCGTCCTGGAACGCAGACGCAGCAGACGCAGGAACCGTTCGGCCAGGCCACACCGGAGCCTCAACAGCAGCCTCGGCAGGGCACCGCCACCGGCGCCTGGCTGGGCATCCAGGGGATGACCCTGACCTCCGAGATCGCCGAGGCGATGGACATGTCCAGGTACCAGGAGGGTGTGCTGGTCGTGGAAGTCACACCCGATAGCCCGGCCGAGGAGGCCGGCCTGCTCGGCAGCTTTAGGATGGTGGAGCTCGATGGGCAGCGGTTCAAGGTGGGGGGCGACGTAATCGTGGCCATCGACGGGCAGCCGGTCAGCCAGATGGAGGAGCTGAGAGCTTTTGTGCTGGAGGCCGAGCCAGGCCAGCAGGTAACCCTGACCGTACTGCGTGACGGCGAGGAGCTGACAATTGAGGTGACGCTGGGCGAGCGGACCGATTAGACTCGCTCGATACGCCCGTGAAAGGAGTTACAGGCCTTGCACGTAAGCCCCCTCTCCCCTGTGCGGGATCTCCGGCAGGGGGGAGGGGGCAACTTTGCAGGGCAGTTTTTAGCTTCTCCGCAATGCTGCCTTCAGGCTCGGCAGGCGCCAGCTTCGCTCGCCGCCGACGCGGATGTCGCGCCGCCGGAAGAGCAGCCAGGCAAGCAGGGCAAACAGCACCGACATGGCCAACAGCCCACCCAGCCAGCCCCAGTTCAGCCCAGTGACGGCGTCACCGCCCTGGTAGTAGTAGAGTGGGGTGAACTTGACGACCGGCTTTAGCTCCTCGTTGATGTTGGCCAACCCCAGCAGCAAAAAGTTGGCGACCAGCAGCGCGCCGGAGATCATGCCGGCCATGCGGCCGGATGGCAGCAGCATGCTGAGCAGCAGTGCCAGCGTGCCAAACAGCAGCAACACGGCAAAAAGAGGCAGGAATGGCCGGAGAAACTCGATCCAGGACAGGTTCAGGCCGACACTGCCTGAGGGAATGACCCAACCCAACCAGTTCACGAGCAGGATGATCGCCAGGGCAATAACCAGGCCTAGCAACCGGGCGCAGAAGATAACCGTGCGGCTGATGGGATGGGCCAGTACCAAGTCGAGGATGCCCCTTTCCTCGTCGCCCACCAGCAGGCCGGCGCCCGTGCCGATGGCCAGGATGCCGACGATGAGCGTCATATAGCCGAAATAGTAGGTGTCCAGGTAGCCCTTGGGTGTGTTAAGCTCGGTTATGCCCTTGAAAAAAGCCAACATCTCCTCGGGATAGCTCTGGATGAACTCCCAGAGGTTTTCCATTCCGGCCATCGAGTCATAAAAGTAGACCATCAGCAGGATATACAGGATCAGACCAAAACTCCAGCCGATGATCTGACCGCGCATGCGACTCATGGTATGTTTCAGCTCAGCGAGCATGTCACTTTACCTCCCCTTGCCCGGCCTCGTAGTAGGCCAAAAAGACCTCTTCCAACGACGGGTGATCGATCTCCATGTCGCTGACCGGGAAGCTGGCCAGGGCTTTGATCAGGCCGTCTATCTCGCCTTCCACCTGGAGCGTGGCGTTGATGCCGTTGCTGTGCGACAGCAGCAACACACCCCGCACGCTGGCCAGGGGGCCGGGGTCCACCGGCTGCTTGAAGCGCAGCCGCACCCGGTGCATGGTGATGTCGGCTAAATGGGCAGGCTCGGCCTCCTCGACGATCATGCCGGCGCGGATGATGGCCACCCGGTCGGCGATCACCTCGACTTCGCTGATGATGTGCGACGAGAAAAAGATCGTCGCGCCGGCGGCTTTGGCCTCCTTCAACAGGCGATAGACCACCTGCTGCATCAACGGATCGAGGCCGGCCGTGGGCTCATCCAGCAGCAGCAGCTCAGGGCGGGACATCAGAGCCTGGACCACGCCAACCTTCTGCTTGTTGCCCTTGGAAAGGTTCTTGATCGGTATGGCCAGGTCGAGCTCCAGGCCGTCGGCGAGCCGGCGCACGTAGGCCCAGTCGGCTTTATTGCCACGCAGGTCGTTGAGGTAGTGCAGCACCGCCTCGACCTTCAAGTTGGCTTCCAGGCTGAGCTCGCCCGGCAGATAACCGGTCCGGGCGCGCACGGCTACCGGGTCGACCTGGGGGTCCAGGCCCAGGACCCGGATCGCGCCGCCCTGAGGACGGATCAGGTCCAGCAGGCAGCGGATCGTCGTTGTCTTGCCGGCCCCATTAGGGCCGAGAAAGCCAAAGATCTCACCACGCCTGACCTCGAGGTCCACGCCGCGCAGAGCCTGAACCCGGCCATAGGCTTTCGTCAAATCTTGGGTTTTGATGGCAATTTGATCATTCATCGAATTCCTCTCTTGTCCACCGCGGGCTCGCCACACGGGCGCAACCTCGGTGTTCACCCACTCAAGTCTGGCACCCAGTATAGCCGCAGCCTGGGTAGTTTGTCAACCCCCAAATGGGGTATTCGTTGCCCCCAAAATTGGGTAGCTTGGGAAAGGAATAGTACAATTATGACCATCGTCCTTAAAGCCTGGCCATGGCTATAGGAAAAAAGCAGGGAGCGAGGAGTTTGTCTGGTAGATGCCTGGCCAAGCAGCTTTGCGTTGGACCGGTTCCTGTGGTACAATCTTCTTGCGTTGATGCCTGCCACGCATCAGGCTCATGCCTTGGCTGTTGGAGGCGCAGAATAGGAGGGGAACGTGGCTGCTATCTCCCGAACTGAAAGCAGAAACCTGGGGCTGTTCTTTCTGATCGCCTTTGCCTGGTCATGGCTGTTTCTTTTGCCCCGCGTACTGGTCACGGCCGGCTGGTTCGCCCTTCCGGGTTGGCTATCCTTCTTTCTAAGTACCGTCGCCGCCTTTGGCCCTTTCATCGCCGCTTTTGCCCTGACCTACTGGAACGAAGGCCAGGAAGGCGTCAGCAGCCTGTGGCGAAGGGGTTGGGAGTATCGGTTCCAGAAAAAGTGGCTGGCGCCGACCCTATTGCTGCCGCCAGTTGTGGCCGTTCTCACTGTCCTGGTGATCATGCTCGCCGGTGAGAACATCAACTGGGAGCTGGCGCCGCCCATGCTGACGCTCTTTCCTGTCTTTATGCTGATCTTTTTCACAAACGCATTCCCTGAGGAGTTTGGCTGGCGGGGTTACGTCCTGGATCGTTTTCAACTGCGGTGGAATGCGCTCATCTCAAGCCTGATCCTGGGTGGGATCTGGGGGCTGTGGCAACTGCCTCTGCACTTTGTCGCCGGCACGACACAGCACACGGTCCCGATCTGGGAGTTCGTAGCCCAGACGATCGTCGTGACGATCGCGTACACCTGGTTATACAACAATACCGGCGGCAGTATCCTCATGGCGATGCTCTTTCATGCGGTGAGCAGCTTTACGGCAGCGGTGATCCCGTACTGGACCTCGGCGACCGGGAGGTGGATCCACCTGGCCATTCTGCTCGTGGTTGTCGGAGCCATCGTGCTCACTTGGGGGCCAAAGACACTGGTTCGAAAAACCAAGGCGCCAGCCAGCCCGCCCGACGTCGAGAACCCTAAATAGAAGGAAAGGTGAGACGCGGCAACGCCTGCCTCGTCCCCTTTGCTCGGGGCGGTCTCCGGCTGCGCCCGCAGAGTAAGGGTTACGCCGGTTGATTGGCCTCGCGAAAGTACCTCTCTACCTTTCGTGCAGTCTCTTCTTCCCCAGGCGGGACCGGCACCTCGACGGTATAGGTTTCCGCCGTTGCAATTCCCGTCCGGTAGCGGAGGTGGAAAACCAGCCGCGCCTCAGCCCCATCCTCAACCAACGACACGCCGTCCAGTGCAGCAAGGGGGGTATTCCAGATATGCAGAGCGCCGTTGACGTGCAGCCCGTTCGCGGCGATAATCGCCTCGCGGCTACTGCGCACTGCTCGACGATATTGGACATAGGGCATCCCCGAGGCAAAGGCAGCCAGCAGCAGCAATACCCCCACCATCCCGCCGATGAACCAGGGCATGCTATCTCCCTGCCCGCTCGCATAACCGTAGACGGTAAAGAGGACGACACAGGCCAGCAAAAAGCCCGCCATCACCAAAAAGAGGCTCAAGTTTGTTTTCTTGGTCCTGTGCCGATCTCGCTGCGCCTGTCTTTCAACCTGAGCCCGGTCATAAACCCAATGAGCGAGCAGATCTTTGCCAGAAAAGATGGAGTTCAGCCTGGCGGCACGGTGGCCAAAGATGCCGGCGGTGACCAGCCCGCTCAGGATGAAGAACAAACCCACAAACTGCAGGGCATATCCTCCTGCCATCATGTCCATGTCGGCCAGGAACGGCAGCAGGATCAACAGTCCACCAGCCGCAGCGATCATCACGCCGACGATCACGCCAGTGATTTCCTGGCTTTGCCAAGTTTTCATGGCGCCGATTGTACCATCGCACAGGGAAAAGCACAAAACAGATCGCGGATGCAGAGTGAGGGAAGCAACGAGTTGCAGAACACCCACAACTGGAGTATAATCGAAAGTGGGCTGAAGCAACCGCAGACAGAGAGGCTCACGATGAAGAGAAGGTGCACCATCCGGGATGTCGCTGCCGCAGCAGGGGTATCCCACCAGACGGTATCCCGCGTGCTAAATGACCGTCCCGACGTGGCTGAGGAAACCCGCCAGAACATTTTGCAGGTTATCAAAGAGCTGAAATATCAGCCCAGCGCCATCGCCCGCAGTCTCACGCAACAACGCAGTTTTACCCTTGGCGTGGTGACGGCCGGACTGGGTTACATAGGACCTTCGCGGACACTCAGCGGCATTACGGAACAGGCAGAGCAGATGGGCTATGCGCTGCTGTTGAAGGACTTGCCTCACTTTGACGTGCAGGACCTACGGCCGCTGTTCAGTTCACTGATTGCCCGACAGATCGATGGGGTCATTTGGGCGGTGCCCGAGGTTGGCGACAACCGGGGCTGGCTGGAGGAGCAGCTCG
>JAFGOG010000182.1 GCA_016926595.1 Anaerolineae bacterium | reverse complement strand
CGGCAGCTCGGACAATCTGTGGGTCTGCATGACGCCGGAGGACGAGAGCTACTGGCAGGTCGAGTGGGGCGTGGAAGGGATGCAAGAATTGGCGGATGAGTGGAAGGAGGCCGAGGCGTTGTTCGACCAGGCCGCGCAGGCCTCCAACTGGCTGGAACAGAATCCTGCTCAATTGGAGCGGGTGCACGCCTTGCTGCGCAGGGCGCAAGGGAGGTAGACGATGGACGATGCACAACACACCATGGCGCTCATCTTTGCCGGCGATCAGCTCTTGCTGCGCTGGGAAGACGAGCGAAACGAGACTACCCACAAGTTCATCTCGCCGGCGGCGGCCCGCAGCGCCTTCAGTTTGGCGCCGTTGGACAGCGGTTGGCTGCCTGACAACGCCTGCAGGTGGGGGAGCGGAGGCAAAGGAGAGTGGCTGGTGATTTTCATCCCGCCTGGTCGGCGGACATTGTCGTTCGTCAACTGGCGGGTCGATACCGTCAAAGCGCCGCTGCCGGGCCTGGTGTTCCTGGCCGTTGGGGCAAGCTGCCACGTCTGGGCAGTGTGTGGCCGGTCGTTCGATCCGCACGGCCAGGCGTTTCACGCGCCGCTGCCCAACGTCGACTACAGTGGGCGGGTGTGCCTGGGCAACAACGCCGTCAAGGACGGTGCAGGCAGCCTGGATACCTTCTGGCGCTCGCCGTTCAGCGATCACCAGGTCGAAGGCAAGTCGAGGCGGCACGGCAAGGACATCCGCTTACAGTTGCTCGGGCTGGCCAGCTCGCAAGCGCGCCGCTATCCCACGCGGGACCTGGTGGCGATGCGCGAGACGGTGGGCCAGCTCGTGGAAAGGACGATCGCGTGAAAGCCGTTGACTATCTCATCGCCACGGGCGGCGACCTGCCGCCCATCCGGGCCGGGCTGTACGAATACGTCCTGGCCGGCAATGGCTTGTTCGTGCGCGGGCAGCGATGCGGGCTGGCGGCGACCATCCCCGTAGCGCCTTGCCGGGTTCGCGGGCTGGCCGAGGTTTCGCCCCGCGTGGACCTGTCTTACCCCAAAATCCCTCGGCGTATGCTTGGTGATATGTTGTACCTGTCTTGGTGTGCCGCTGTCAGAGACCGGCCGGTCGAGATGCTGTTCCACTTGTGGTGGGATGGCGGCTGGCGGTTGATTGTGCCGGATCAGGCGCAAACGGGCATCTCGGTCGTTCCCACCGGGCCTGCGATTGGCTCGTCCTACGAGAAAGCCTTGGTCGAGGTTCACTCGCACCACGTGATGAAGCCGGTCTTTTCGGCCGCCGACGATAGGGATGAGGTGGGCTTTCGGATCTATGCCGTGCTGGGGAACATGAGGGACCGCAGGCCGGGCATCCGCGTGCGGGTAGGGCTGTATGGATACGCGCACGAGATCCCAGCTCGGCTGATCTTTGAGATGCCGGACGGGTTGATGGATTGCGTGATGTAACTCCTTTCCGGTGCAGTGAGTGAGACTTTGCGATGCAGTAAAGCTGACTTTCCGATGCAGATTTGTTGTGTTCCGTTACAGTGAGCGGCTTTCCGATGCAGAAAACAGCCTGGCGCTTCTTGAAAGGCTCACTGCAAAATATCGCCGCAACTACTGCATCGGAAAATCGCAAGTTGTAGATTGCGTGGAGGAGGTGCAGGATGCTTGAGCGTTTGCAAGCAGGGATGGTGGATCCCTTGTCGTACGTGAACGCCGTGCCGGTGCTGATCCCGCGCGGCGAGGTGCTGAACGTGATCATGGTGGGCTGCGGGGGCAGCGGCAGTTGGCTGGCGCCGCACGTGGCGCGCCTGGCGGCGTGCGCGCGGGATATGTGGCGTGAGGTGCGCGTGACCTTCTGCGACCCGGACAGCGTCGAGGAGGCCGACGTGCCCAGGCAGCACTTTTGCTGCGCCGAAGTGGGGCGGCTCAAGGCCGAGACGCTGGCCATCCGCTACAGCGCGGCCTGGGGGCTGGCCATCCGGGCCGATACGCGGGCGTTCGACGCGGCCAGGGCCATGCGCCGCGTCTACTCGAACCACGTGACGATCATCATTGGCTGCGTTGACAATGCCGCCGCTCGCCGGGAGATCGCCCAGGTGTTGGCGGACAAGGCGAGAGACGAGGGGTGTTCGAGGACGTGGTGGCTGGATTGTGGGAACGGGAATGAAGCGGGGCAGGTTCTGCTGGGCTCTGTGTTGTCGCTCCCGGCCTTGAGAGACGCCTTTCACCTCAAGACGCAGTGCGCGCGCCTGCCGTCGCCGGCGCTCCAGCACCCGGAGCTGCTCGAGCCTCGCCCTGAGGAATTGGCTGGCAGCCGGTTGTCGTGCGCCGAGATGGCTTTGGCTAACGCCCAGTCGCTGTCGGTGAACCAGCAGGTGGCGGCGGTGGCGGCCGATTACCTGGTCAAGCTGCTGTTTGGGCGCTTGACGCGCTTTGCGACCTACTTTGACCTGGCCAGCGGCAGCGCCCGGTCGAGGTACATCACGCCGGGCGAGGTGGCGGCCGCCGTCGGGCAGCCGCCGGAAGATTTGTTCGGAAGCAAATAATCACGCAAGATTGTTGCCAGTGGGCGGCCATATCCGCTGCCCGCCGGCGTTTAGGAGCAACACGATGACAGTTTCACCTTTTTCTGGACATCCATTGTTCGAGCAGTTTAGCAGCGGCCAGGCAATTGGCCAAGATGATCGCCTGGGCTTTGCGTGCCGGGGCTGCGGCCACTTGTGCTGCGTCAACACGGACGTGCTGACCTCGCCCGTAGAGGCGGTGCGCATAACCTGGCACATCCATCGAAATCCGGCTTTGCTGGAATCGCTCGTGTCGGCCGGCACCCGGTGGGGAGAGATGTTTGTGGGCGGCTCGACCGGGTTGCCGCTGGTGCGGCTCAACTTTGTGTCGTTCGACGAGGCTCGCCCAGAGATGGGGCGGCACTGCCCGTTCCTCGCGCCGGTCTACGACCGCGGTGGCCGGTGGCTCGACATGGCCTGGTGCATCATACGCGAGGCGCGGCCGGCAGTTTGCCGTTTGTTCCCGGTGGGGCGGGCGCGGCATGGTATCGAGTCGGGAGAGTGGGATTACCGTGTGGTGGCGCGTTGTCCAGGCTTTGCTCCGGCCGCGCCGGGCGAGGCTGTGCCGCCTGGTTACGTGCCGCCGGATCCCGGCCAGACCGTCCGCGACTGGGTGGCGGCGCAGTGCGATCCCGAGCAAGATGAGGAGAAGGCGTTCTACATGGGCAGCGTCATCCCGGCGTTTATGGCGGCCGGCGCGCACGCCAGCACCGAGCACAACGCCGGAAGGCTGACGGAGAGGGCCGTCTTGGCGATGGGCGAGAGGCTGTTCTACAACCCGCCGCCCGTGCCGGGCGACCTTGCTCAAGACCACGAAGTGATCATGGAGTGGCTGGCCTTCTTGCGCGACTCGGCCGCCGCCATCGAGGGTCTGTACCGCCAGGCCAGCCGGGCAGGGGCAATGTCCGATAGCGCGATCAGGCTGAGGTAACGATTCCTCATTCGAGCCTGGTCAATGCTTCGGCTGGCTGTAGAACAAGGGGCAAAGCGGCCTGGACGAAAGGAGAAGGAAGATTGCTTACCATCTTATCGAGGAGGTACACGGGCGGCTGGTCTGACATCGTGTTCCTCTACGTCGTCCAGGTCGACTCCTTCTTCGGCAAACAGCTTATCCCAGAGAGCGATTTCCTCCTCTTCTGAGAGGGCCAGGTATTCCTCATAAGTCAGTTCGCCGATGAAGGCGGCATCGCGGGCTGGTGGCTTTCCATCTCGCCAGGCCAGCATCTCGCGTTGGAAGTACTCCCTGGTCAGCTCTTTTTCCAGGCAATGCTTCGTTGCCGGGTGACCTGAAGGAGACAGTTCCCTCATCGGCTTTGCTCCTCGTTGGGATGCTCTGCTAATAGCGTTTGTTCAATTTCTTCGATGATATGGTACAGGTTCGGTTCTGTGAAACTCAGCTGGGGAGCAACGAGGCGAT
>JAFGOG010000181.1 GCA_016926595.1 Anaerolineae bacterium | reverse complement strand
GATCTGGGGCAGCGTCTCGGCCAGCCGGACAAAATTCTCACAGTCGGCGGTCACCGGCGTGCGCGACTGGCTGGCATTATAGTCGGCGATCTCGATGGCCGCCGATCCGGGATCGTAGTGGATGTCGTCGCCGCCATAGTGCACGGCCGGCTGGCCATCCAGGTCGTACAGGTAGAACGAGCTTGGCGCGCTGTCCACCGCCTTTTCGGCCAGGGAGCGGGGGATCTTGGCCACGCGCGTCGCCATGTCCACCGTGGCGCCGGCGTCGGCCAGCAGCCGCAGCGCCTCGTCGTAATGGACGCGCACGCCGGGGTCCCACAAGAGCTCGTATGCTTCGTCGATGACGCGCTGCACCGTCTCGCGCGACAGAAATTCCAGTTTGGGTCGGATCATCTTTCCTCCTTAGTTGCTCGGCAGGCAAGGGTCGCTGCCGTGAGCTATTGAATTGATGGTGTTCGGTTTTGACAAACGAAAAAAGACGTGGACAACGGACCGCTGTCAGCGGGCAGAGAAGTGTCAAAGTCCGGCTTCACGAAGTGGGCTCAAGATCCACATCGGCTTGATCTCCTGGCACCCATTCACGGATCTGATTCAGGAGCCGGCGCCGGCTCCTGCAACGCAGGATACTATAGCACCGAACAGGCAATTAGGCAAATGGACAAATAGGCGAATAGATGCTATAATAGCCCCACACGCGCATTCGGAGAGGTTGCCATGCTACAACGGGCTCAAACGCTGAGCGATATAGTGATCGCCTTGCGCCGCGAGGTTCACCGCCATCCCGAGCTGGCTTTTCAGGAGCACCACACGGCCCAATTGGTCGCCCGCCGGCTGGCCGAGTTGGGGATCGCCAGCCGTACCGGCGTGGCCAAGACCGGGGTGGTGGCCGACCTGGCGCCGGTTGGGGTTTCTAGCCCCACCATCGCCCTGCGGGCCGACATGGATGCCCTGCCGATCCAGGAGGAGAACGAGGTACCCTATGCTTCGCAGATCCCAGGCGTGATGCACGCCTGCGGCCACGACGTGCACGTCGCCTGCCTGTTGGGCGCGGCCCAGCTTTTGGCCGAGGAAGCCGTCGCCGGGCGACTGCCGGGGCGTGTCCGCTTCCTGTTCCAACCGTCGGAGGAGGACTGGGACGACGAAGCGTTGAGCGGGGGGATGCGTATGGTCCGCGAGGGGGTGATGGATGGTGTTGACGCCGTGGCTGCCCTTCATGTGTGGGCCGACCTTCCGGTGGGCGCGATCGCCACTCGCGTTGGAACGATGAGCGCCCATCCCGACAAGTTCAGGCTGGTGATCAAGGGCCAGGAGGCCCACGGCGCCTATCCCCAGCGCGGCGTGGACGCTGTCGTCTTGGCTGCCCAGGTCATCAACGCCCTGCAGACCGTCGTGTCGCGCCGGCTCGATCCGACCCGCGGCAAGGTCCTGACCGTGGGGACCATCCAGGGTGGGACGAAGGAGAACATCCTGGCTGGCGAAGTGCGGATGACCGGGACGCTGCGCACCTTTGAGCCAGAGACCCGCGACTCCCTGATCGCCGAGATGGAGCGGGCCTGTGGGGTGGCGCGGGCGCTGGGCGGCGACTTTGAGCTGGTCGTCATCCCCGGCTATGATCCGGTCATCAACGATCCAGCCATGACCGAGCTTGTGCGCCAGGTAGGGGCCGATCTGCTGGGTGCGCAGAGCGTTGGCGAGTCGCCCCTGGAGATGGGCGGTGAGGATTTCAGCTATTTCGCTCAAAAGGCGCCCGGCTGCTTTTTCTGGCTCGGCGGCGCCTTCCCTGGCGAGCCGAAACGGCTGCACCATCACCCCCGTTTCGACGTGGACGAGCGCTGCCTGCCGCTGGGGGCGGCCCTGCTGGCCGAGATCGCGATCCGTTATCTGAGGGCGCACAGCCGATGACCGCTCCGGGCCAAGCCGGTTTAACGCGGATCGCCAGCCTGGAAGAGATGGTGGCGATCGCGCGCCGCGTCGGCCCGGCGCGGATCGTAGTGGCGGCGGCGCATGACCCTGAAGTGCTCAAGGCGGTGGACCAGGCCCAGCAGGAGGGGATCGTCGACGCCACCCTGATCGGCGATTGGGGAGCCATCGAAGCGTACTCGGCCCAGGTTGCGGTGGACCTGGAAGGGATTGCGGTTGTCCACGAGCCGGATCCGCGTCTGGCGGCCCGGCAGGCGGTGGCCATGGTCCGCCAGGGCCAGTCCGATGTGGTGGTCAAGGGCCAGATCAAGACCTCCGACCTGTTGGGCATCGCCCTGAACCGTGAGGTGGGCATCCGCGGGCGGCGGCTGCTGTCTCACGTCGCCCTGTTTGACCTGCCGGGCATCGACCGGCTGATCTACCTCAGCGATTCCGGCGTCGTGGTCTACCCTGACGTCTATCAGAAGCTGGAGATCATCAACAACGTGGTCGAGGTGGCCCACCTGTTTGGCTTGGAAACGCCGCGCGTTGCCATCCTGGCTGCCAGCGACACCGTCCATCCCAAGATCCCGGCCAGCATCGACGCCCTGGCGCTGTCCAAGATGGCCGAGCAGGGCTGGGTCCAGGGCGCCATCGTCGACGGCCCGCTCGGCCTGGAGGTCGCTATCTCGCCTCGCGCCGCTCAACTGGAGGAATCGCGCTCGCCGATCGCCGGCCTGGCCGACATCCTGATCGTTCCCAACGTGGAGGCGGGCAACATCGTGGCCAAGGGCTTGCTCTATTTTGCCGGTGCCCGCATGGCCGGCCTCGTCGTCGGCGCCCAGGTGCCGATCGTCATCAGCTCGCGCGCCGACACGGCCGACACCCGCTACCTGTCCCTGGCCATGGCCGCCCTGCTGATGGCCCTGACTCATAACCCCCTCTCCCCAGGGGGGAGAGGGTAGGGTGAGGGGGGATTCTCGAAAGAAGTTACCACTACTTTTGTTGCCTTGGTGTCCTTTGTGGTTAGATCATTCTTGGGGGAGAAAGGAGGGATCTTTGAACGTCATCGAATCGGGAATCGGCGAGCTGATCCAGCCGCCAGACATGAACGCTTTCCGCGAGTGGAACCGTACCCAGAAAACGCGCAAGCTGGTGGACAAACTGATGACCGAGCGCGAGGCGATCGATCGCTTTGTGTACGACGGCTGCTACATCGGCACCGAGCTGTACGGCACCGTCC
This sequence comes from Anaerolineae bacterium, assembly GCA_016926595.1. The sequence continues at coordinate 4,440 of JAFGOG010000181.1, read as the reverse complement.
GCTGCCCGATGAGCCTGGTGCGCGAGGTGCTTCGCCAGGGGTTCAAGGACCTGCGCGTCGCCGGCCAGGGGGTCACCGAGCTGGACCTGTGGCTGGCGGCAGGTATCGTCAAGACATTGGACATCACCTACATCGGCCTGGAGGTGTATGGCACGTCGAGCGCCCTACGGCGCGCCGTGGAGAGCGGCCAGGTGGAAAAGGTGGTGGAGTGGAGTAATGCCGGCATCTCCTGGCGCTTCAAGGCGGCGTCCATGGGCGTGCCCTTTCTGCCGGTGCGCTCCATGCTGGGCACCGATACGCTCAAGTACAGCTCGGCCAAGGTGGTCGAATGTCCCTTTACCGGCGAAAAGGTGGCTCTCCTGCCGGCGCTGATCCTTGACGTGGGCTTGATGCACGTCCACCGCGCCGACCGCTGCGGAAATTGCCAGGTCGAGGGTATCACCGGCTTTGGCTTTGAGTTTGCCCGCGCCTGCAAGCGGCTGATAATCAGCGCCGAGGAGATTGTGCCCACCGACGAGATCCGCCGCTACCCCGACCGGACGCTGGTCCCCTATTACCTGGTGGATGCGGTGGTTCACGCCCCCTTTGCCTCGCACCCCGGCGAGATGGCCTATGTACATTGCCGCGACGAGCCAGAGATCAAGGCCTGGGTCGAGGCGTCCAAAACGCACGAGGGGGCGATGGCTTATCTGAAAGAATGGGTCTACGATCTGCCGGACCACCAGGCCTATCTGGACAAGGTCGGGCAGGAGCGGCTGGCCTGCGTGGTCGAGGGGAGGGAGCGACGAGAATGAGCGAGCCGGGCTATAACCCAACGGAGATGTTGATCTGCACCGCCTCGCGGCTGATGGAGGATGGGACCACGGCGTTCATCGGCACCGGCATCCCGATGCTGGCCGCGTCGCTGGCCCAACGGCGCCAGGCGCCGAACCTGGTCACCATCTTTGAGTTCGGCGGCGTAGGCGCCATCCTGGAGGATCTGCCCCTGGCCGTGGGCGAAGCGCGCACCTTCCACAAGGCGGTCCACGCCTCTGGCATCTGCGACATCATGGAGACGGCGACGCGGGGCTTTATCGACTATGGCTTTCTGGGTGGGGCGCAGGTCGATCCCTACGGCAACCTGAACAGCACCATCATCGGCCCTCAGCATCACCCGCCCAAGGTGCGTTTGCCCGGCAGCGGCGGCGCCAACGACGTCGGCTCGCTCTGCTGGCGGACGATCATCATCATTCGCCACAGCAGGCGCAGCTTTGTGCCCAAGGTCGATTTCGTCACCACTCCCGGCTACCTGACCGGGCCGGGGGCGCGCGAGGCGGCCGGCCTGCCGCCTGGCACCGGACCGCTGTACGTGGTCAGTACCCTGGCCCTGATGGGCTTTGACGACGACACCAAGCGGATGAAGCTGTTGGCCACCCAGCCCGGCGTGACCGTCGGCCAGGTGGTAGCCGAGACCGGTTTTGAGCTGATCATCCCCGCCGAGGTCGGCCTCAGCGAGGCCCCAACTGACGAGGAGCTGCGCATCCTGCGCGAGCAAGTAGACCGCAACCGGTTCTACATCTAGCCCGTAACCCTCTGCTGCCGTGGCGATTTGTGCCGCCGGTCGCCACGGCAGCTTTGACATTCTGCATCGGCCCCCCCGAGATTTGCAGCCACTCCAACTTGTGGTACAATGTGCGCTGCGATAGAACATACATTCGAATGCCGGGCCGGATACCTGTCGTGCATATCACCTTCGTGTCCTTTGTGCCCTTTGTGGTTTAGCAGTTCTCGCAGGAGGAGCATGTACCAGGACAAACTGGTCATTCGCGGCGCACAACAGCATAACCTCAAGAACATAGACCTGACCCTGCCGCGCTACAAGCTGGTGGTCATCACCGGCGTCTCGGGCAGTGGCAAGAGCAGCCTGGCCTTCGACACCCTCTACGCCGAGGGCCAGCGCCGCTACGTCGAGTCGCTCTCCTCGTACGCCCGCCAGTTCCTGGGCCAGATGGAAAAGCCGAAGGTCGATTTCATCGGCGGCCTCAGCCCGGCCATCGCCATCGAGCAAAAGGCGGTCAGCAAGAACCCCCGCTCGACGGTGGGCACCGTCACCGAGATCTATGACTATTTGCGCGTTCTCTTTGCCCGCGTCGGCACACCTCACTGCCCCACCTGCGGCCGGCCGGTCCGCGCCCAGTCGGCGCAGCAGATTGTGGATCAGATCGCCAGGCTGCCCGCCGGCGCCCGTTTCCAGGTGCTGGCTCCGGTGGTCCGCGGCCGCAAGGGCGCCCACGACGACCTCCTGCAGCAGGCCCGCGCCGATGGCTATGCCCGGGCCCGCATCGACGGTGTGCCGGTGGAGCTGACCGACCGGATCAAGCTGGCCAAGACGAAAAAGCACGACGTCGAGATCGTGGTCGACCGGCTGGTTGTCCCAACCGCCGGCGACGGTTTGGGCGAGGAGGATGGCTTTGTCTCGCGCCTGACCGACTCGGTCGAGACGGCGCTGCGCCTGGCCAAAGGGCTGCTCTTTGTCGACGTCCAGGACGGCGAGATGCTGACCTTCTCCGAGCAGAACTCCTGCCCGGTGTGCGGCGTCAGTTTCCCCGATCTGTCGCCCCCCATGTTTAGCTTTAACTCGCCGCTCGGCATGTGCCCCGACTGCAACGGTCTTGGCACGCAGATGACCGTCAACCCGGCCCTGATCGTCCACGATCCGGCCCTGTCGCTCATGGACGGCGCGCTGCGCTGGTATGGCGAGCTGCGGAAAAAGAAGGACAGTTGGACTCTGCGCCAGTTGCAGTCGATCGCCGATCACTATGGCGTCGACCTGGAGACCCCGTGGCAGGACCTGCCGCAACACTTCCGTGATACCCTATTTTACGGGTCGGGCGACGAGAAGATCCACTTTGCCTTCCAGTATGAAGGAGCTGACAGCACCTGGTCGGGCGAGTCGGTGCGCCCGATCAAGGGCATCATCTACAACATCAACCGCCTGTTCCACCAGACCCACTCTGACTATACCCGGCGCTGGTACGCCAGCTTTATGGGCGACCAGCCCTGCCCAACCTGCCAGGGCCGGCGCCTGCGCCGCGAGGCTACGGCGGTGACCGTCGCCGGCAAGAACATCTGCGACGTGACCTGCCTGTCGGTGTCCGACGCCCTGGCCTGGGTCGAGAGCCTGTGGCCCAAGCCGGGCGAGCCCGACGGCGCCCTGTCTTCGGATCAGTTCATCATCGCCGAAGAGGTGTTGAAAGAGATCCGCGACCGGCTGCAGTTCATGCTCAACGTCGGCCTCCACTACCTGACCCTCGACCGGCCAGCGCCAAGCCTGTCGGGCGGCGAGGGGCAGCGCATCCGGCTGGCCAGCCAGATCGGCTGCGGGCTGGTCGGCGTCCTCTATATCCTGGACGAGCCGAGCATCGGCCTGCACCAGCGCGACAACCGCCGTTTGCTGGATACCCTGAAGCAGTTGCGCGACATGGGCAATACCGTCCTGGTGGTCGAGCACGACGCCGAGACGATGCTCGACGCCGACTGGATCGTCGACCTGGGTCCTGGCGCCGGAGCGCTGGGTGGTTGGGTGGTGGCCGAGGGCGCGCCGCCGCAGATCATGAGCGATCCCAGCTCACTCACCGGCATGTACCTGTCGGGCAAGCTCAAGGTCACGTCGCCAAACGGCCGGCGGCGGGTGGGCGACCGCTGGCTGACTGTAGTTGGGGCCCGGCAAAACAACCTGAAGAACCTGACCATCCGCCTGCCCATCGGCGTCTTTTCCTGTGTCACCGGGGTCAGCGGCAGCGGCAAGAGCTCCCTGGTGAGCCAGACCCTTTATCCTGCGCTGGCCCGGACGCTGCACCGCAGCCAGGAGCAGCCAGGCGATTTCGACCGGTTGGAAGGGCTCGAAGCCTCCCAGGTCGACAAGGTCATCAACATCACCCAGGACCCGATCGGCCGCACCCCCCGCTCCAACCCGGCCACCTACGTCGGCGTCTATGGCGACATCCGCAGCCTGTTCGCCCAGGTGCCCGAAGCCAGGGCCAGGGGCTATGGGCCGGGCCGGTTCAGCTTTAACGTCAAGGGCGGCCGCTGCGAGGCCTGCCAGGGTCACGGCAAGAAGCAGATCCAGATGCACTTTTTGCCCGACGTTTGGGTCACCTGCGACGTGTGCCACGGCAGCCGCTTTAACCGCGAGACGCTCCAGATCCGCTACAAGGGGAAGAATATCACCGAAGTGCTGGACCTGGACGTGTACGAAGCTTTAGAGCACTTTAGCAATGTGCCCCGCATCCAACGCAAGCTTCAGACCCTGGCCGATGTGGGCCTGGGCTACATCAAGCTCGGCCAGAGCGCCACCACCCTGTCGGGCGGCGAGGCGCAGCGGGTCAAGCTGGCCAAGGAGCTGTCCCGCGTCGCCACCGGCGACACTGTCTACATCCTGGACGAGCCGACCACCGGCCT
>JAFGOG010000180.1 GCA_016926595.1 Anaerolineae bacterium | reverse complement strand
CTTGAACCATGATTATCGTCAACTTATGACACATACTTGGTCAACGGAGAGGCGATCCCGATTTCCTCTCCGACAAGCTGCTAGAGAAGAAGCAGATCTACGTCATGAACGCAGATGGCAGTGACGAACAACAACTGACCCATCAGAGTAACGCCGAGAATCCGTCCTGGTCTCCGGACGGAACCCATATCGCCTTCCAGTCGAGCAGTGAGGGCAACTTTGAGATCTATACCATCCATGTCGAGGATGCCCTTCAGGGAAGTGGGGGGGCGGCTCCTTGGCGGTTGACGGAGAACCGCGCGGCGGATCTCTGGCCCTCCTGGGGACCTGTGCCTGCCAAGCCCACAGGTGAAAGCGCCAAGCCTTATCGAGGAGAATGAGATGGACGAGATGACTGCGGCTGGCCAACCCATTGAGTATCTGGAATCGCTGCTGGAAACCCTTGCGTGTCCGCTCGACAACTCGGTTCCGCTGTCGGCGGTGCGCAATGCCGCGGGCGAAGTCGTGGCGTTGCGGTCAGGGGATGCCGAATATCCGGTGGTCCACAATGTGCCCTGCCTGATCCCGGGACTGGGCGAGGGTGCCAGGCGCGATCTGCCCCTGTGGCAGGCGCACCAGAGCAAGATGTGGCGGGAATACCAGGATGGTGACGAAGGCATCTTTACGTATGACGACAACGATATAGGACGCCACGTGGGCGAGATCATCGCCCGAGCGGGGGGTGGGCTCTACCTGGATGTGGGGTGTGGAGCGCGGGCGTGGCCGGTATACATGGCGGCGTCGAGCAAGTGCGTGAAGTGGATCGGCGTCGATCCCTTCCTTGGCGACGCTGCTAGGCGATTCCCTTTCGTGCAGGGCATGGGGGAGTACCTTCCCTTCCGGCGCGAGCTGTTTGACGGTGCGCTCTACGCCTCGACCATCTATCACCAACTGGATCCCCCACGCTCGCTGTGGCGCGCGCACAGCATCCTCAAGCCCAGGGGCAAGTTGTTCGTGTGGTATACTGCCAGCCGGTCACGCTGGAAGTACTGGATCTGGAGGGGGCTGCGGACGCTGGGCTTGGCCCGGATGTACGACGCGGATTACCAGTGGGCGTTTACGCCGAAATCCCTGCGGACCCAGATCGAGAGAGCCGGCTTTGTGGTGGAGGATAGCGTCTTCTTGTGCGAGGTCTGCTCCGATTTCTCGACCTGCAAACATCCGAGCGAGTACCTGGCTATCGCCCACCGCATGTAGCGCGGCGGGCGCAGCGGTGTGCGTGTCTGGTTCCAACAGAATACCTCTCCGTTTGGAGAGATGGTCTAGCCAAGAGCGAGGAGGGACTCCTTGCAAGTTGAGGCGCGCGTCGAGCCGTGGTATTGGTCAGGAAACGGGCACAGTGACGCTTGTGTGTTTGCCTCTACCAGGAATCTGTGCTATACTATGGCCGATGTCAAGTGTTGCGCCTCCAAGAGAGGGTTCCGTGACAGGTTTTTGGTAAGTATCCCCTTGGGGGCACTTTATCTAATATAACATATAAGTATCTTACATTTAGAATCAGCCTGTTAGGCTGATTCTTGCTTTTTCCGGTATAGTCTTCGTCGTCGCTGGCTTGAGGCTCATCCAAACTGCGGCCTTTGAGTCAGTCGAGACGACCCTTGCACCGGTTCTGCGAATCCTACAGATTCTTGCCAGGTCCAGCGCCAGATCTGGTCACCACCTGCTTTTCGCATCTGGTCACAGCCCTGCCAGGGTGACGACATGGCGTGCCCTCGAGGTCCCTTGGAGCAAACCAGTGATTTATACCAGGTAAGAACCTGGGACATCCTACAGAGGGCAAGACTGCGAGAACAACCAGGGAAGAAGTGCTTGGACATCATACAGAGGGGAAAGCTGTGAGAACAATCAGGGTAGCGACTGGGACACTTCACAGGGGGCAGACCTGCAGGGAGTACCAGGTCGTCTTGTCAACCCCATTTGGATGGGATCGCTCACTCCAGCTCCTCCAGCAGTGCCTTCGCCTCGACCAGGTCGACCGTGCCAAATCCTTCGGTGAACCAGCCGTAGATGCCAGCCAGCAGCTCACGGGCCTCATCGATTCGGCCCTGCTTCTTCCAGAGGCGGGCCAGGCTGGTCGCCGCACGCAGCTCGAGCATCCTGGCGCTCTGAGAGCGAGCCACCTCCTTCGCGCGCTGGTAGCATGCGGCCCCTTCGGCCTCGCCGGCGGTGCCGCTCTGTACCAGCAGTTGCCCCTGGAGGCGATGCAACTCGGCCTCGTGGAAACGCTCTCCGCTGCGGTCAACCATATCCAAGGCTTGGACCAGCAGTGGCAATCCCTCCCCCATCTCCCCAGCCCTGCCGCAAGCCTCGGCCAATAGACCAAGATAGTACGCCCTGTCAGACTCTGTGCCCGTCGCCTGCCAGGCGGCCAGCCCCTCGCGCATCTGGGCGATCCCAGCAGCCACCTGACCCTGCTCGGCCAGCAGCCAGCCACCGAGGATCGCGCTGCCGGCCTGGAACAGGGGGAACCCCTCGCCCGCTGCCAGGGACTGCACCACCTTCAGGTGGTCGTGAGCTGCCCCGGATTCGCGGCGCAGCAAGTGGAGCATCGAGCCAGCGATAAAGTGGGTGAAGCAAATGCTAAAGGGGTGCTCCGAAGCTTCGGCCAGGGCGATGGCCTGGCGGCTGTGAGCGAGCGCACGGTCTGGATAGCCCACAAACCACCGGGCCCATGCCGCCCAGGCGTGGGCCGATGCGCCGATATCCTGGCCAACCATGAAGGCCATGGACCGGTGCTGCTGTGGATCGTAGAAGTCGATGACATGCGCCAGGTGTGCAAGTGCCCGGACGAATTCGCCCATATCGGTCAGGACGAGGCCCAGCCCGAGATGCCCCATGGTCACCAGGAGGGGATCACCCAGGCGTTGAGCCATGGCAGCAGCCTGCTCGTACAGCTCGAGCGACGTCCGGCACTCGGCCCGCATGTAGTAGTAGCTGCCGAGCAGCGCGAGAGTCTGCACCTGCTGCGGGGATTCACCCGCCCCGCGGTGCAGCGCCAATTCCCGCGCCCGGGCATAGGCGTGGCCCGTCTCGGGAGCAGCGTAGCCCTTTGTCGCCTGCAATGGCGCCGTCAGGGCAAGTTGCATAGCCAGTTCCTGCTGGAACCGTTCCGGCGTTTCGGGCAGGGTTCCGAGCAGGGCCAAGCCTGCAGCCAGGTGCCGGATCGCCTCCTCGTTGGCCCACAGGCGCATGGCTCTTTCCCCTGCCTGGTGGTGATAGGCCACTGCCCTGTCGGGCAGACCCGCCACCTGGAAATGGCGGGCCAGTTGGGGCGTGATCTCGGCCATCTCGGCTGGATGGCCCGCGTACAACCTCTCCAGGACCTGCCCGACCTCTTCGTGCAGATGCGCCTGCTCTACTTCGTCCAGCTTGCCGTACAGGTACTTCTGAAAGAGGATATGCCGGAACCGGTACCGGGATAGGCACAGACCATTGATGCGCTGGATGCGTTGGGCTGTCACCAGGCGATGCTGCCGGTCCAGTTCGCCACTCAACTGGCGGAGTAACGGCCGCTCGTCCATACCTGACACCTGGGCCACCACTTCGGCCGTGAATTCTTCCCCCTCCACACTGGCAATTCGTAGCATCTCCTGCGACATCCCCTCCAGTCGCCTGATGCGCTCCGCGATCACGGCCTCTACGCGCGCAGGCAGGGACTCCCAGTCCAGCGCCTGCCCTTCGGCCCACCGTCCCGACGCATCCCGGACCAGGTCGCCCCGCTCTTCCATCCCTCGCAGCAACTCGACGGTGAAGAGGGGATGACCTTTAGTCTGCCGGTAGAGTGTCTGGCGGAAGGTAGAGCCCAGGCAGTTGGGCTCGGCATCCAGGAGGACGTCCAGGAACTCGCGTCCCCCGGCCCGGTCCAGATTGACCCGAACGTCACCAAACTCGCGCAGCAGCTCGTGGACCACCGGTTCTAGAGGGTGCCGCTCGTCTTGCCGAAGCAAAGCCACCTCTTCCGGCCGGTAGGCGCCCACGATCAGAATGCGGCTGCCGGCAACCTCTCGACCCAGGTGGAAAAGCAAGCTGAGGGAACCGGCGTCTGCCCACTGTAGATCGTCCAGCAGCAGGAGCAAGGCGTGCTCTCGGCCCAGCGACCGCAGCACGCGGATGTACTGCTCGAACAGGTTTTGCTGCTG
>JAFGOG010000179.1 GCA_016926595.1 Anaerolineae bacterium | reverse complement strand
GCATTCGGGCCAGAGACGGCGGTTGGCTACCTGATCGTCGTCGCCGATGCTTACTACGACGCCATGCTGCCCTTCAGCGACCTGCGCGAAAGCCGGGGGTTTGACGTGACCATGGTCCGCTGCTCCGAGATCAGTGGGGGGTGTCTCTCCACGACCTCGGTCAAGGCCTACATCCAAACCGCGTACGACACCTGGCCTGTCCCTCCCAGTTATGTCCTGTTGGTGGGCGATACCAACACCGTCGCCGCCTGGAGCGGTTCGGTCACCGGCACTTCTACCGATCTGTACTACGGCACCATGGACGATGGCGATGATTGGCACCCCGACATCGGCCGGGGCCGGTTCCCAGTCCGCTCACCCGAGCAGACGACCTACATGGTCGACAAGTACCTGGCCTACGCCGACCTCACCGGCCAGGAACCGTGGGTGAAAAAGGCCTCCTTCCCCGCCACTTGTGACCGATACATGGTCGCCGAAGGGACGCACAACTATGTGATCAACACCTACACCGCGCCCAAGGGCTACATCGGCCACTTTCCCAACGACCCGCAGCCGGGCGGTGACAAGCTGTACTGCGTCACCTACGGCGCCACCCGCGCCGACCTGATCGAGGCCTTTAACAACGGGCGATGGGCGATCATCTACTCCGGCCATGGCGGCTACACCGGCTGGGAGATGAGCTTTAGCTCCACCGACGTCCAGAACCTGACCAACCATGGCATCTTTCCCTTTGTCGCCAGCCACGCCTGCATAAGCGGCGACTTTGGCCAGACCGAGGTGTTTGGCGAGACCTGGGTGCTTCAGCAGAACAAGGGCGCACTGGTATACTGGGGCTCGTCCGACAGCAGCTACTGGGATGAGGACGACGTGCTCGAGCGCAAGACGTTCGATTCGCTCTTTGCCGAGACCAAAGCCCAGCCCGACGTGTCTGCGATGACCGACGACGGGCTGGCCGGTGTCGAGGCCGCCTATCCCAGCAGTGCCCGCTACTACTGGGAAACCTACAACGTCCTGGGCGACCCGGCGGTCAAGCTCTTCTTCGAGCCGGACCTGCCGACCTTTACCCTCGACGTCGACCCGGAGGAACACGATCTGTGCGAGAGCGGCGCCGTCACGTCGACCGTCACCATCGGCAGCATCCGCGGCTACTCCGAGACCGTTTACCTGGAGGCCGGCCCGCTGCCGACGGGGATCACCGCCGCCTTTGACCCACCCTCAGCCCAGGCGCCGTTCACGGCAGAGCTGACCATCAACGTGGCCGACATGCCGGCCGGCGACTATCCGGTGGTCATCACCGCCACCGACCAGGTGAGCTGGATCCACGAGGCGATGGTAGACGTGCGGGTGGTGCGGGACGAGCCGGCTGTCCCTGTCCAGGCCTCGCCGCCCGATGGAGCCGTGAATCAGCCTTTCACCCCAGCCTTTGACTGGGATCCGGCTGCCTATGCCGACAGCTACCACTTGCAGTTGGCCCGCAGTCCTCTCTTTGAAACCCCGATCGTAGACGCGAGCGGCATCCTCAACCACCAATACGCGCTGGCTACACCGCTGGACGGTGGCTTGTGCTACTGGTGGCACGTCGCCGGCGAGAACGTCTGCACACAGGGCGAGTGGGCCTCCCCCTTCCACTTTTCCACCGTGGCATTGGCCACCAGCTTCTACGACGACATGGAAACGGGCGCCGGCAACTGGACCCATCAGGCCAACCAGGGCGTCGACCACTGGCAAATCTCCACCAGCCAGTCGCACAGCCCCACCCACGCCTGGTTCGTCCCTGACGACTCGGTGATAACCGACACGCGCCTGTGGAACACGGCGCCAGTCGCCGTCGGCACCGGCAGCACCCTCACCTTCTGGCATCGCTACAACTTTGAGGGGACGTCGTACGACGGCGCGGTACTGGAGATCTCGACCAACGGCGGCTCAACCTGGACCGACCTGGGTCCGTACATCACCGCCAACGGCTACAACGGCACGATCAGCACTTGTTGCAGCAATCCTCTGGGCGGTCGCAGTGGCTGGACCGGTGACCTGACCACCTGGTCCCAGGTAGAAGTGAACCTGAGCAGCTTTGCCGGCCAGGATGTCCAGGTGCGATGGCGGCTGGGCTGCGACTATTCCATCGGGGATACGGGTTGGTACATCGACGACGTGCTGATCACCGCCCCGTTGCCGCCCAACCCGGCCCCCGGCATGCTCAGCATCACCCCCGATTTCGGCTCGGCCTTTGAGCAGACGCCGGTGCAGATCGAGGGCAGCAACTTTCTCAACACGCCATCCGTCCGGCTGGGCGACACCTGGCTGCTGTCGGTCACGCTGGTCAGCTCGACCACGCTCAATGCCGTAGTGCCAGCCGGCATGGCGGAGGGCGTCTACGACCTGACCCTGTACAACGGCGACTGCCAGGAGGCAATGCTGACCGATGCCTTTACCGTGATCGCCGAGTGCTTCACGCCGACGGTCACCTTCGAAAGCGATAGCCCGGTGGAGATTGGCCAGCCGATGCACTTTGTGGCCACAGTAGTTCCAACCATGCCGGTGACCTACTACTGGCAGTTTGGTGGGCCCGGCTACGGCGTCGGCGAGTACACCGCCACACCAGTCTACACCTACACACAGGCTGGCGCCTACACCGTAACCGTAACGGTAAAGGACATATATTGCCAGATCACGGACACCGATACCAAGCTGGTGACCGTGCTGCCGCACAGGTTGTACATATACCTGCCGCTCTTCATAGTGACCCAATAGGTTCACCACAGGATTGGGAGGCTGGAGGGGCACCACTCCAGCCTTCCAGCCTCATGGAGCAGTGTATGACCAAGCAGATGATCGTCAACGCCGATGACTATGGCCGGGCGCCGGGCGTGTCGCGGGGTATCCTCGCAGCCCACCAGGAGGGGATCGTCACCAGCACCACGGCGATGATCAACCAGCCCGCCATTGAGGGACAACTATCCGAGGCCCTGGCCTGCCCCAGCCTGGGGGTTGGCCTGCACCTGGTCTTCACCGCCTGGCGCCCGATCCTGCCGCTGGAGCAGGTCCCCGACCTGGTAGGCGATAGCGGCCTCTTTCTCGAGCAGCACGATGTCTGGGCTCGCGCCGAGCAGATCCCACTGGATCAGCTCCAGGCCGAGCTATCCGCCCAACTCGAAAGGTTCGCAAGCCTGGCCGGCCGCCTGCCCGACCACCTCGACTGCCACCACTTTGTCCACCTCTATCCGCCCTTCTTCCAGGTCTACGCCGACCTGGCCGCCCAGCACCAACTACCCCTGCGCGTCCCCTTTCCGCCCGAGACCGAGTTCGAGCAGGCGGCCAAAACGCTACCCTTCCTGGAAGGCTTTCCCCGCGACCTGGTGCGGGGCATGATCGTCACCAACAGCGCCCTGGTCAAGGCCCGCCGGCTGGCCCACCCCGATCACTTTATCGGCACTTTTTTCGGACGGGAGGCCGTGACCTTGGAGGCGCTGATCCGGCTCCTGGAGACACTGCCAGACGGCGTCACCGAGCTCATGTGCCACCCGGCCTACGACGACCCAGCCTTGGCCACCAGCAGCTACCGCGCCGAGCGGGAGACCGAGCTGCACCTGCTCACCCACCCGGCCGTTCAGGACCGGATCAAGGCCTTGGGCATCGAGCTGGTCACTTTTGGCGTGCTATGCCGCAAGCCTGGGCGCGGCTGATCGCCTTTGGCTTCAGGCTGCTGTACAACGAGCTGGCCTGGCTGTACGATCCGGTCAGCTGGGTCGTATCGCTTGGCCTGTGGCGCCGCTGGCAGCAGACGGCGCTGGCCTACTTGCCGGCCGGCGGCAGCATCCTGGAGGTAGGCTTTGGCCCCGGCCACCTGCTGGTAGACCTGGCCACGGCTGGCTATCGTCCATTCGGCCTCGATCTGTCGCTTTGCATGCTGCGCCTGACCCAATGCCGGCTCCGGCGTCGAAGCATAGCCGCCGACCTGGTGCGGGGTCGGGCCAACGCTCTGCCCTTTGCTGCGTGCGCCTTTGACGCCGTTGTCCTGACTTTTCCCACACCGTTCGTCTACGATCCGGCCTGGATCCGTCACCTGGAGCGGGTACTCAAGCCGGGCGCCCGGCTGATCGTCGTTGAGACCGGCTATTTCGCCCGTCGCAGCCTCCCTACCCGCTTCCTGGAATGGCTCTACCGCATCACCGGCCAACGGAGGCCGATCCCCGATCTGCCCGGCCTGTTGGGCCAAGTGGGGTTGCTGGCCCGGCGCGAGACTGTCTCTGTGGCCAGCAGCACCGTCAGGCTGCTCATCGCCAACAAATCGGAATGAATGACTGCTTAGCACATTTGTGCTACCAACCCATTCCCACTTGACGATTTGAGCCTTTTGCAGTATACTGGCACCGACTCTGACCGATAAGGAGACCGAAAGATGCGCGAAGTAACCGTTGCCGTGGTGCAGATGAATCCCCAACTGGGCAAGGTCGAGGAAAACCTGATCACCATGGGCAAGTTCGTGGACAAGATCTGCGCCGAGCAAAAGACAGACCTGATCGTCTTTCCCGAGCTGACAACGACCGGCTACGAGTTGGGCCTGCGCTTCACCGAAGTGGCTGAATGGGTGCCGGGCCACGCCGTCAACCTCCTGGCCCAACGGGCATCTGATTACAGCGCCCACATCGTCTTTGGCCTGGTGACCAAGGAGCGGGTGGAAAGCACCATCTACAACGCTGCCGTGGTTATCGGTCCTGACGGCGAGATGCTGGGCGAGTATCGGAAGCTGCATCTGCCTGGCGAAGAACGGCTGGCCTTCCGCCCCGGCTACCGGCTGCCCACCTTTGAGACCAGTTTCGGCCAAGTGGGGGTGCTGCTCGGCTGGGACCTGGCTTTTCCCGAGGCAGCCCGCAGCCTGGCCCTCGACGGGGCCGAGCTGCTGTGCGTGTGCGCCAACTGGGGCCATCCTCCGGCCCAGGCGTGGGAGCCCTACATCGAAGAATGGCGGACCTTCATCGGGGCCCGCGCCTTGGAGAACGCCTTTTTCGTGGCAGCCAGCAACCGCGTTGGCGAGGAGTACAGCTACCACTTTTTCGGCCAGAGCCTGATCGTCGGCCCGCGCTTTGAATTCTATGCCTCGATGGACGAAGAGACCGAAGGTTACGCCATGGCGACGATCGACCTGGACGTCGTGCGCCGCGCGCGCGAAGAGCAGCAGCTCATCCAGTGCCGCGTACCGCAGGCCTATCGGCCCATCGTGCGCAAATACTAGCCGGCCTCCTCGCTCTGCTTTGCTTCGAGGGCTTTCATGCCTGCCTGGGAGACTCTAGACCGCCGTTACCTGTGGCCGTGCATTGTTCAAGCGCAGACTGGAGCGCACCTCGTCAAAAGGCAACAGGTCGCCCTGCCGCCGTGTCAGCGTGTTCAAAACGTCCTGGACAAAGGCCTTCCTCCGCGCTTGTTCCCAAAGCCGCTGAGTATTTGGCGGCGCCCACCTGTTCATCGGTTGCGGCCGGGCGGAAGCGGGTAGAGCTTTTGCGTGTCGGTGCCGATAGACAGCAGGGAACACTGGACGCCCCAACCATCCTGTTCGGCCAGGAGCGACAGATAGGCCCTTGGCACCTCGGTAAGAGGGGAAATGCCCACCCGTATGGTCCGATCCTTAATCAGCTCCAGGGCGCGGATGACCAGGCGGGGATCAAAGTAGTATTGGCGACTCTTGCCGACGACGATCTCCTGGCCATTAATAGACAACCGGCCGAAATCAAGGTCTATCAGGATGGCTAGCTTGGTCTGGCTTACCTGCTCGTCCGACTCGAGGCGGGCCAGCCTGGCAACCGCCTGGTGGATCGCGTCCGAGATCCTCAGGTACGGCACGTCGATCAGGACGTCAGGCACCTTCAGCAACTCGCTGAACTCCGGGGGCGCCGGAAACGAAGCAAGGTCCGACTTCCACCGGATCTCATAGCTGCCCAAGTGGTCGATCAGCCGCAGCATGACATCCTTGCCACGACAGCCAATCTCCACGCCTGGCTGTGACCGCACCGACTCGCTCATCAGCAGGTCGGCGACAACAGGCGGGATAAGAAATACCAGACTGCCTGACGCCGGCGACTGCAATTGGGTCTCCCACGAGACCACCATGCGCAGACCGCTCACGGCTACAAATCGGATCGTATCTGGCTTGACGAAGCAGATCAGGCATTCTTCCGAACGAGCAGCGGCCTGGCGGACACCTGCCGATAGCACTTGCCCATCTATGCGCACACCCTTGTATTCCACGATTCCCCTCCACACTTTTCCCCAGGTTTGAACCGTCGCCCCACCTGCGAGGCTCAGCCGGCCCATGTCCAACAGCTATTTCGATCGGACCGGCAAATGAACCACAAAGCGTGTACCCAGCCCTTCAACGCTTTCTACGGCGATCTGTCCGCCATGCGCCAAGACGATCTCCTTGGCAATAGACAAGCCCAAGCCCGCCCCGGGCACCTGCCCTGATAAAGTCGACAAACCACTCCGCCGTGCCCGTGACTTGTCCACCCGATAGAACCGCTCGAAAACGCGGGGGAGCTCATCGGCCGGGATGCCAGGCCCATTGTCGGTCACCGAACAGACCACCATCCGATCCTGCTGCTCAGCACACAGCGCCACCCGCCCACCGCCCGGCGCACCGGCGCTGTGTTTGATGGCGTTATCCACGAGGTTGCCAAACACCTGTCCCAGCCGGTCGGGATCGCCCACCACGCCCGGCAGCGACGAGGGTGCCTGTACCTCTACGGCGATGCCCGCCTGGTCAGCAGCCGAGGCAAACCGGGCCGCGCAGCCACGCAGCAGATCCACCATGTCCACCGGTTCGCGGGCCAACGTTGCCTGGCCGCCCTCCAGCCGAGCCAGATCCAGCAGATCGTCCACCAGGCGCCGCATCCGCCCTGCCTCTTCGTGGATGATCGTCGCTGCCCGTCCCCTGGACTGCTCGTCGCCAGCGGCGCCGTCGAGCAGGGCCTGGGAAAAGCCCTGAATTGAGGTCAATGGCGTCTTCAGCTCGTGTGACACGTTGGCAACCAGATCCCGCTGCGACTGGAGCGCCGCCTTGACCCGGCGGGCCATGCTGTTGAAACTGGCCGCCAGGCGAGCCACCTCTGCCGGGGTAGAAATGCTCAATTGCTGATCGTAGTTACCGGCCGAGATCTGTTCGGCGGCCCGGGCGATCCGCTCCAAAGGATGGGCAATAGAGTAGGCCACCAGCGCAGCGACGACGAGCGACACCACCAAGGCCACCAACCCTGTCCAAAACAAGCGGGGCAGAAACTCGGCAATAGCCGCCAGGCCACCGCGATTGGGCGTGGTTAGAAGCAGGATATAAGCCGCTTCGCGCGATCCTACACCTGCAGGACGCCACACCGGCTGGGCGACATACATGATCTGATCCTCCTGCCCCAACCGGCGGACGCCGCGCACCGGCCACCTGGGGGATACCCCACCCGAGACCGCCAGTTCTCCAAACTGCTGGCCGTCCAGCCGGGCGTTGCTGCCAGCAGTGACCTGCCCCTGCGGATCGAGAAGGTATACAGACATCGGCAGATCGCGGCCCTGGATAGTCTCATTTATCAGCCGGATGATCGCCTCCTCGGCCAGCAGCCTGCGCTGCACAATCTCGCTGCTGGCTAACCGGCTGGCAAGGACCGCCCGATCCTCTAGCCGTCTATAGATCAGATCGCGCTGATAGCCACGCAGAAACATAAATGCCGTCAGGCCAACCAGAACCAGGCAGATAAGGATGATAAGCAGATAGGACAAGGTTAATCGGGCTTGCAGGCTCTTAAACACCACTCCCTACCCCACCAGTTTGTAGCCGACGCCGCGATGGGTTTCGATCATCGCACCGCTGCCTCGCTCCGCGAGGCGGGCCCGCACATGCGATACATGGGCATCTACTGTTCGCGTGCCGCCTGGGAAATCATAGCCCCACACCAGGTCGAGGAGCTGATCGCGGCTCAGAACCTGGCCCTGGTGCTCGGCCAGGGCGAGCAACAGGTCAAACTCCTTAGGCCGCAGAGTAAGCTTGTGGCCGCCGATGGCTGCCTCGCGGCTGACCGGATCGACGGTGAGCTGGCCAACGGTCACCGCCTGATCGGGGCGGACGCTCTTCTGGTAGCGGCGCAGTACGGCCCGCACCCGGGCTACCAGCTCGCGGGGGTTGAAGGGCTTGGTCACATAGTCGTCGGCGCCGAGCTCGAGGCCTACGATCCGGTCCACGTCGTCTGTGCGGGCAGTGAGCATGATGATCGGCAGATCGCTTTCGGCGCGCAGCCGGCGGCACACCTCCCAGCCGTCGAGGTCGGGCAGCATCAGGTCCAGAACGACCAGAGCCGGACGCAGGCGCCGGACCTGGCTCAATGCCTGCTGCCCATCCGCAGCCGATTCGACGCGATAGCCGGCCTGTTGCAGGTACATCCGCGCTAGCTCCACGATATTTGGCTCATCGTCCACAACCAGGATTGTTTCGTTTGCCATGAGGCGTCCCCGTCAGCCCTATTTTAGCTCAAGAGTCGCAAAATGGCAAATAGCCCTTTTGACATTCGATTGGCCTGGGGTATAATGGTTTTGAGGTGGAAAAGAGATGCCCAACGCACAGCGATCTCCAGACATCAAGATGACCGGGTTTCGCCGCCGCCTCCTGCTAAGTGGACTCGTCGGATTGACGGCCGATGCAGTGCTGGCCACGCTGGCCGCATGGCTGATCGCCGAAGGTCTGATCAAAGCACCACTGCCCCATCCCCTGGTGACACTGGTTGCCACAGTTGCTCTGGGTGGTCTATCACTGGCCGAGATACCGATGATGGTTTTGGCCATTCGCCACCTGGCCGCTGGGCGGTCCAAGAATCAGGCGCTGGCCTTTAAGCTGAACGCCGTCTTTGTCTTTTTTGCAGCGGTCTATGGCACGCCGGTGCT
>JAFGOG010000178.1 GCA_016926595.1 Anaerolineae bacterium | reverse complement strand
CTGAAGGGCGACCTGATCGTCCAGATCCCGCTGGACGTGGTGCGCATCGCCATCCCGCTGCTGATCTATTTCGTGGTGATGTTCCTGGTCAGCTTTTGGATGGGGCGGCGGATCGGGGCCGACTATGCCAAGACAACGACGATCGCCTTTACGGCGGCCAGCAACAACTTTGAGCTGGCCATCGCCGTAGCCGTGGCCGTCTTTGGCATCCAATCGGGCCAGGCCTTTGCCGCCGTGATCGGGCCGCTGGTGGAAGTGCCAGTGATGATCGGGCTGGTGAACGTGGCCTTTTTCTTCCAGCGGCGCTACTACGGGCGCGAACTGGAGTCCGTCCCGCCCGTGATGGTCGATGCCGCCGCCGATGCGTGTCCGCCAGACCAACGCCTGATGAATTAGCAAGCAGGCTCAGAACCAGCTATCGCGGATAAAGGCCGCCTCTTGCCGGGCAAAGGCATCGGCGACCCGCTGGCGGTCGAATCTACCCATCTCTAGGCGCTCAATCTCGTCCTGTGAGAAGTAGCCGACCTCGGTCGTTTCGGAGCTGGGGCGAAGCTCGCCGCCGACCGGCTCGGCGGCAAAGTAGAGCGCGATAATCTGGTAGCGGTTCCCGTCGGGATATTCGAGGAGGATATTCGGATTGCTATAGACGGCAATCAGGCGACCGACACGAACCTGCAGCCCGGTCTCTTCCAGCACTTCACGGGCAGAGGCTTCCGCGGCACTCTCGCCAGGCTCCATGAAACCACCGGGGACAGCCCAGCGGTTGTTGTCAGCCCGGTGGACGAGCAGGATCTTGGTCCCGGTTGGATCGAGGATGGCGGCTGAGCAGCCAACTGCTATCCGGCCGAGCCTACCAATCCGTTCGCCGTGGATGAACTGGACCATGATGGATCAGTTCGGTTCGCGCCCGGGATCGACGGCCCAGTTTTTCACCACGAGGGGCAGGTAAAGCCAGTTATCCGGCGGCTCGGGTGGGGTGTGCCAGCGGTTGTAGAATATGTTGAGCAGCTCGACATACTCGCCGGTCGCCTTTTGATTGCCGGCAGCCGAAGGGTGATCGTTGGTTCCGTCGTCAGGGTAGGCAGAAGTGTTGTCGCCCTGATCGGTGATATACTGGACGGCGCTGTCGCGATAGCGATGGTGGTTGCCGGTCGCCCAGCCCAGATCGTTGGTGTACCAATTGCCGCCGTTAGAAGTGAGGACGTTGTAAAAATCGAAAACAGCCACGTTGCTATAGGGATAGCCGTCCAGCCAATCCTCGACCAGCCAGGTGTTGAAAGCGCGGGCGTTGTCGGCCCAGGCGCCGCTAATCAAGGGCGGTGCGGTGACAACCACGAACAGCTTGTCCTGACGGGTGGCGAAATAGTCCAAAAGGTCGATGTAGATGCCCTTGGCGTTGGCGACGGTGTGATAGGACGAATTATAATTCTGCCCCTTCAGCAGGTTCTCGTCGATGGGCGGCACTGGATCATTGGGCTCGCCATGCAGGGCCGAATTCGGGTAGCAGGACTTGAACATGATGATCTGGTTCTCACCGCCCGGGTCATTGGCCAGGCGGGAATAGGAAGCGTGCTGCTCACTCTCGGCGTAAAGAGCAGCCAGATAGGTGGCGCTGTCGGGGCCGCGAAACCAGGTCCACCAGTGGCCGATGTCGGTGTAATTGCCGATGCCATCCGGCCCCCAACCATAATTTGTGTCGCTGACGAAATAGTTGTTGTCCCTCAGGGCCACACCCAGACCGCCGTTGCCGTCGGCCAGCCAGTTTGACCCACAGGAGTGGTGGATAAAGATCAGCTTGACCGTCTCTAGCGGCGGGCTTGGGTCGTCGACCAGGATGGCCGCCTCCTGCCGACAGCCGCCGACAGCCTCAGGTGGGTCGGGGAACAACGCGCAGCAATCATCACCCGAGAGCACTAGCCCGGCCAACAACAGACAAGTAGTGATGACTAGTCGCCAGATCTTCATCGATAGCTTTCTCCTGATTTTGGTTACACCCCCACATACCGGGCGTACAGCGCCCGGGCCTGGACCGGGTCAGCGGTGCCCTTGACGATGGCTCGACCGTCGGGAAAGAGGGTGAGCTGGCAGCCCTCCACTTCAAAACGGATCAGATACTCATTGGTGGCAACTGGGCCCAGGCCTTCCAGCCTTCCTGCCAGGGCAGCCAGGTCAAGGGCCTGGGCCGGCCAAGGGTGGATATGCACAGAGTTGCGCCCGCACAGCACAGCCGCCAGCGAACCGCGCTCCGCGTTCAGCAGCTCGTAGCGGCCGTCGTCGCACACTGGGCAGCGGGTCTGGCCGCGCTGTGTCTGGATCCGCTCGAAATCGCCGGTCCAGACGTCCACCACCACCAGGCTCTTTAGAAGCTCGTTGCGCCGACCCAGAAGCAGCTTCAGACCTTCAACCGATTCCAGGGCGGCGACGGTGGCCACAGCCGGGCCGAGCACGCCGGCAGTCTCACAGGTGGGGACGGAACCGGGGGGCGGCATCGGTCCCAGCAAACAGTAAAGGCAAGGCGTCTCGCCAGGAACGATGGCCGCCGTCAAGCCATAGGTGCCCAGCACGCCGCCATAGACCCACGGGATCCCATGCTTGACGCACGCTTCGTTGAGCAGATAGCGCACCTCAAAGTTATCGGCGCCATCCATCACCAGGTCAGCCCCGGCGACCAGATCCTCGACCGTATCGGCATTGACATCGACGACGTAGGACTCGATCTCGACCTGAGAATTGACCTGGCGCAGCCGCTGGGCAGCGGCCACTGCCTTTGGCAGACCCGCTGCCGCGTCGGCCTCGGAATAGAGCACCTGCCTGGGCAGGTTGTGGTATTCGACCAGGTCGCGATCTACCAATACCAGCCGGCCCACACCAGCCCTGGTCAGATGGTTGGCAATGTGGCTGCCCAACGCCCCGCAGCCGACGACGGTCGCGCTCTTTTCGGCCAGGCGCGCCTGCCCCTCCCTCCCCCAGCCGGGCAGGATCATCTGCCGGGTGTAGCGCTCTAACCTATCGATCCCATTCGGTTTATCAGTCGCCACCAAGCCCTCCAGATCGCTTTTCGCCAAGGGCATTATAACCCAAAACAGAGCATTGAACAACCTCGCGAGGTACTCGCATTTGGCGCCAAGTTACTTCTGCGCTATAATAACAGCGGCAGTATCCCCTGAGTCGTAACCATTCGAAACCAAATAGAAAGGAGCATTGACCGTGGATAAGGTCATCACCATCGAACGCCACATTCTGCAACAGCAGCAGATGTATCCAGAGGCGACGGGCGTTTTGACCAGCATTCTGTACGACATCGCCCTGGCTGGCAAGGTGATCGCCCGCGAGACGACCCGGGCCGCATTAGAAGAGATATTGGGATTGACAGGGCGGTTAAACGTCCAAGGCGAAGAGGTGGCCAAGCTCGACGATTATGCCAACGCGGCTATCGTACGCCTCAACCAATTCACGGGCCGGCTGGCCGTAATGGGGTCGGAGGAAATCGCCGACATCATCCCCATTCCCGACAAATATCCAACGGGCCGGTATGTGCTGCTCTTTGATCCACTGGATGGCTCGTCCAACATCGACTACTCGGTCAGCATTGGCACCATCTTTTCGATCCTGCGCCGCCAATCACCAGATGGCACGAGGGGCACTGCCGAAGACTGCCTGCAGCCGGGTCACAGCATCGTCGCCGCCGGCTATATCTTGTACGGCCCCAGCACGATGATGGTCTACAGCGCGGGCAACGGCGTCCACGGCTTTACCCTGGATCAGACGGTTGGCGAGTTCCTGCTGACCCACCCCAATATCAAGATCCCGGCCAAACCCAAGTTCTACAGTGTCAATCAGGGGTACGAGCGCTACTGGAGCCGCGAAATCCAGGAATTCACCAACTGCTTACAGGCCAAGGGCTTGTCACTGCGCTACATCGGTTCGCTCGTGGCCGATTTTCACCGCAACCTGCTGGGCGGCGGCATCTTTTACTACCCGGCCGATACACGGGATCCCAAGCTGCCCCACGGCAAACTGCGCCTGCTGTACGAGGCCTCGCCCCTCGGTTTTCTTGCGAAACACGCGGGCGGCAAGGCCTCAGATGGCAAGCGCCCCATCCTTGAAATCCAGCCCGAAAAGCTACACCAACGCACGCCGCTGTTCATCGGCAACAAGGACTTGGTGGAGCTGGCGGAAGCGTACATTAGAGGGGATAAACCCTAGGGATAGCAGCCAGCTTTCAGCGGTCAGAAACCAGCTATGCCCTAAACAGGCGCCGCCACAACCCTTGCAACCAGTCGCATAGCCGCTGCCACAGCGAGCGTTCGACCGCTTTCAGCCTTGGCGGCACCGCGGCCTGAGGCTGGTAGACGTCGCACCGGCCGAGCGGCTGTCCAGCGTCGTCATAGTCGATGCGGGCAAAAGACAGCACCCGGTCGTCCGCATATTTGTCTGGATGCTTGAACAGATCCTGCCACGTCTTGGCGCCGGCCTTGGTAAAATCGCCGCTCCAGGTCCAGGTACCGGTATTGATATAAGCAGCACCGCTGGGCAGGGGCTCGATTCCCGGTTCGTGGGTATGGCCAAAAAGGACCACTCTGGCCCCTGACTCGACGGCGCAACGCTCGGCGGCCGCATACAATGCCATGTGAACCTGGCCACGTACCTGATCGCCCATTGCCACCGGGTCAGCCCCTGGCGCGAGGGCAAACTGGTCGGTGACCAGGCCTTCCCCTGGCGACGGAGTGAGGGCATGGGCCAGGTCGGCGTTGAACCGGGCCCGAAAGTCAGGATCGGTTTCATACTGAGCGGCCCAGGCCTCCCGATCCGCCTCCTCCAGTTCTCGAGCCAATCCGGTGCGGGGATCCTCGACATCCGGCGCGGCGCCAAAGACAAGGCCTGGCAAAGCATGGAGTAGCTTGGGGATAGCCCACAGCGCAAAACGCAAATCATAAGCCAGGGCATACCAGATCAGCGCTGTCATCGGCTTGACGCCGTCGAGCCAATAGCGCTCTCGTTCCCACTCGTTGTACACGTCCATGACAAACTTGGCGCCGGGAGGCCAGGCCAGGTAGCCAGGCTTGTCGGGGTCGGAAGGGTCGTCCATGTTGGGTATCCGGTCGACAAAGAGCGAGTATTCGTTGCCATGCTCCACATAGATCCCCTCGCGGCTGATGCGGCGCTCGGCAAAGCCTATGAGCGAGTCACAGTCGCCAGTCGCGCTGGCGGCCTGGCGAATGAGATCCTGGACAGCCGGCCAGTGAAGAAAGATATCGTGGTTGCCCTTGACAAAGGTCACAAATCGGCGGGGCGGGCCGGGTTGGATAAACCGGCGCAGGGCGGCGAAGAAAAGGGGATGGCCGGCAATGGCGATCGCGATTTTGCGGACCGAGTCGGGCTCGGATGAAGAGTAGCACTCTTTGGATCTGTAGATAGCTGTTGGATCAAAGGCGTCGACGTGAGGCAATTGGAACGTCTCGAACATGTCGCCGTTAAAGATCAACTCTACTTCGGCGCTATCGCGGTCGCTTTCGGCGATCACCTGGTCTACAAAGGCGGCGAATTCCGGGTCGTTGGTGAAATCCTCGAGAACATTGCCCTCCTCCCGGCGACCGCCGCCCAGATGGAAATCGCTCAGGACGATCTTGAACTTGGGCATCATACACCTCCTCGTAGCTATCGGCTATCAGCTATCAGCCGTCAGCGGTCAGACGGAATCTTGGCCAGCAGAGGAGCCGCTGGCCCTTTGCCGCGTTCTTCATCGTGGATTTGCCACAGATGGTCCAACCAGGCAGGCGCGGTCGCGTCAGGGATCAGGTCACCGCGCCGCAGGTAAGGCTTCAGGTCGAGGATCGGGCTGCCCACGTAAGCATCCAAGCCCAGCACGTGCAGGCGATTGCCCTGGCGCTCCAGCAGGCGCACGGCGGTGATGGCGATCGGGTTCAGGCGCCGTGGCGAGCGGGTGGCAAAAAGGCCCACTTTGGGTATCTCTTCCCGGCCCTGGGGGTGGATGTGCAAGCTGCCTGGGGTATACCTGGCAGGCGCCCGATCCAGCCACCACACCACCCAGACATGGGAAAAGCCATCCAGACCGTCCAATGCCTCGGCCCAGGCCGAGTCGATCTCGATCTCGACCTGTAGCTCCTCCCAGCGCTCGTCGCCGGGCGGCCAAGGGCGTCCATGAACCACCCATCCAATGGGCCGCACGACCAGATCACGATCCCCAGCCACTCGCCCCTCCTTATCAAATTAGACGCGTTTGCCCTGACGGTTCGCCACCCATCTCCAGATAGACGTACTCGGCGGCAAACTCCCAGGTTGGAATCGCCTCCAGCTCAACCTCGATGCGAGGCCGGAGTGGATCCATGCGCTTGACCAGATGCACATCTACAACCCGATTGTCGTTCATGCCCAAGGCCTCGCAGATCGCATCCTGGGCGATCTTGAGCCCACCGTCCAGGTCGCGGCGCAGAGGCGTCTCGAAATAAAAGTCAATGAATAGGCCGACAAACCCCTGCCGTAGAGCGACTACCAACGCACCTGGGATTGTTCCCTCTGCCCGCAGGCGGCGGATAGCCCTGCCAACCTCTTTCTTGTAGTGGCGGCTCTCCTTGCTCAGCACCCGCCGTCCATCAACCGTGGCATACTGCTGGTTAATGCCAGGCGGGAGCGGCAGCTCGAACCGCGCCCGGAGTATGTCGTTTGTGCCCATGCCCAAATGATAGCACAAATGTTCCATTCATGCAAGGGCCAGCACCTCTTTGTCAAGAATGATTATAGCACAAACTTTGTCGCTTTGGAAAATAGGAACTTGCCTCACAACCAGATCACGAGCCCTTGAGTTACCTAGCCGTTGTAGCACTAGAAATCGCGCCACACCAACGGCAAATAGATGTTATACTGGATAGCGGCCGCACGCACCGTGACGGTGATCGCATCGCTGGCTTCGAGCCCTTGACCATCGACGGCTGTGAGGGTCAGCAGATGCTGGCCGGGGGTGAGGTTCACATCTCGCAGGATGCTGCCTGTGCCCAACAACCCGTCCAGGTCCGAGGTCCAGGCCAACACTGCGCCCTCCAAGTTACCCTTCCCCAGGTCATAGACAATACCCTACAGCGTGAGTGGTGGCGTGACCACCGACTCCGCCTCGGGTAGGGCAATGGCCACCCATGGCGCCTTGTTAGGCACGCTGAAGGACCCGTCCGACTCGTCGCTGGCAGTGTGAAAACCGCCACTAACCTCGACCCGCATCCGGGCATTCTCGCTGCCCGGCACCCAAGACAGATCCAAGTCAAAGGAGTTCGTGCCCGTGATCCCGGCTGCCTCCGGCAGCCAGGTAGCCCCATCATCGTTGCTGTACCACAGGTTGTAGGCCAGCTCGTCACCGGGGTCATCGTCGTAAGCTATCCACTGGACCACGATGCCATCGCTCAACAATTCGCCGCTGTTAGGCGCGGTCAACGTCACTACGGGGGTGTGGGCGTTGGCAGTCACCTGGCCCAGGTCGGTGCTCCCCTGGCGCAGCACCACCTTGCTCACAGCAGGATCGAGGGGCAGGCCGGCGGCAAAGAACTCCACACCGGTGCTCCCTCCGGTTGATGGATCAACATAGTCTGCGTTGAAGCAGTTGACGACAAAAGTGTTGCCGCTCATGTCGGTCTCAAGGTCGCCCAACAATAGGATCCCCCTGCTCCAGCCGGTGATGACATTGTTCCAGATCAATACCTGCTGTACAGACAATCCCCACTCCGGCCAGAGGCCCCGCACCATGATGCCGTTTTTCTGGTCCGCCAGAGATGCTCCTCTGCCATCTAGTACGTTCTCCCCCACCGTCGCAGGGCTGGAGGCCTGGACCCAAACAGCCGTGTTGCCTGGTGGAGCACCAATCGGTTGTAGCGCACGGCGACGGCGCCAGAAGTAGACAGCGAAATGCCGCTGTTTGAGAACATGTTGTCCTCGACAACGCCCTCCGACTCGCCTGCCAGGAATACCTGCGAGCCATCGTCAAAGCGATTGCCATAGATGTAGACATTTGCCTTTTTCCGTGTTGGTGATTCGCCCGCCCGCAGCGTGCTATTGAAAAAGCTGTTGTCGGTGATGGCATGTTCGTCCAACCAAAGGTGGTCTATGTACAGCGTGCCCGTCTGGAAGGTATTTCCGGCAATCGTGTGTGCATGCCAAGATGTGAAGTGGAGTGCTCTCTCCGGGCAGATCGTGCTGTTCGTGAAAGCTCTCGCTACTTCTCACGTAGAGATCCACATCCAGGTGAGCGCCGTCGACCTGAATGGACCCCAGCCATTGGTCGTCAAGGTAGGCTCCGTTGGGGCTATCGTCCTGCACGACCTCGGCGCCTGAATGGATGTCGAGTGTCGCCGAGCCGGTAATAGTGACGGTTTTCCAGATCAAGTACTGCCCCTCGCTCCAAGCAAGGTCTTTCCACAGGGTGCCGTAGATCTTGCCTACCGTCACTCGTTGCTCGTAGCTGCACTTGTCGGTCTAGCCGGCCTCGATGGCGCATACCTTGTAGGTGGGCATCTGGCCTTCGAACACCCCAGTATCACGGTGAAAGGTTGTCTCCCTGCCGCACTCGGCGATCTGGATGCCGTCGCGGTAGATCCGATAGGTTGGGTGCTCCAGATAAAGCTGCCACTTGAGGTCCACATGATCCTTGCCGACAAATTTCAGCGGGTAGTTGTCCCAATCTGCAACGTCGGCAAGAACCCCCTGAGGCGCTGTACTGAGCGGATCATACCAGGTCTCACACTCCTTCGCAGAACCAGGGCAGGCCCCTAGAAATGCCAGCAGAAGGAGTAACACCGACATCCAGCACCATACCACACCTAACCAGATAATTCGGTTCGCCTTGCCGTCTCTGCGTTTCATTTGTCCTCCTGTCCGTCCGTGGCACGCCGCGCTCCAGCACGGCTCAGCACATGCTTCAGCGGCTTGTTCGGGCCGTCCAAAGCACAGCACGTTCCCACGACCGGCATACTAGCCCTCGCCCCGTGGGGCCTAGGGCTATGACTTCAGTCAACCGGCTTACAGACGCACAATGAACATCTCGGCCCGGCGGGAAAACTGTGCACTCACCATGGCCTTACAACAGAGAAGAACTAGACGGGACACCTGCATGTGAAGTGAGTCACCAGGTTCTGGGATGGATAGTAGCGATGCCTAGCAAACCACGACAGCATTATAGCGCACGGGTCGGGGAGTGTCAAGCAACGTTGTAAGCCCCCTCGCGGGCGCGTGGCTGAAGGGAAAGATTCCACGTTACTCTACGCCACCCTAGTATTCAGCTCTGCTCAAGTTGCAGCCGGCGCGCCTAGAAGGTATAATAGAAGCGGATACACTGAGAGGGGCAACGCCATGCCCCACATCGAAACCAACAGAAAGGAAAGTGCCATGCTACTGAAGCATTTCTTCCTGGCCAAGATCGCCCACAGCTCGTATCTCCTGGCCGGTAAAGCGAACTGCGCAGTCATCGATCCTCAGCGCGATATAGACCTTTACATCAATCAGGCGCGCGAGCTGGGTGTGGCCATCACCCACATCGTGCAAACCCATCTCCATGCCGATTTCGTCTCCGGCCACATGGACCTGGCTGCAAGGACCGGCGCCAAGATCTATGCGCCCAGGTCGGCCGAATGCAAGTTCGACCACGTCCCGCTGGTCGAGGGTGACGCCATCGAGATCGAGGAGATGCTTCTGCAAGTGCTCGAGACACCCGGGCATACCCCAGAGCACGTCTCTTACACCGTGACCGACAGAGCTAGGGGCGACACCCCCATCGGCGTTTTTGTGGGGGATGTGCTGTTTGTCGGAGACGTAGGCCGGCCAGACCTCTTTCCCGGCAAGGCCACCCAGCTGGCCGGCCAGCTTTACGACAGCCTGCACCGCAAGCTGCTCAAGCTGCCCGACTATTGCGAAGTCTATCCCGCTCACGGTGCCGGCTCGCTATGCGGCCGCTCAATGGCCGCCAAGTATTCGACCACCATCGGTTACGAGCGACGCTACAACGCCGCACTACAGCTTGGCAAGACCGATTTTATCCACTCCCTCACGACAGACATGCCGCCGGCCCCCGATCATTTCAGCCGTTGCAGTGACATCAATCGTGACGGGCCGGCCCTGCTCGCCGACCTGCCCGCCTTGAAGGAATTGAGGCCGGCGCAGTTCCTGGAGCGGATGGAAGATCCGAACGTCACGGTGGTAGACGTGCGCAGCTATACCGCCTTTGCCAGCCTACATATCCCCGGGGCCTGGAGCCTGGATCTCAACGGCAACTTTTCCACTTTCGCCGGGTGGGTGCTGTCCCCCGAGAAGGAGATCCTGCTGGTAGCCAACGACTATGCCGACGCCGTCGCAGCCGTGCTGTGGGCGCGCCGGGTGGGGATAGACCGCATCGCCGGTCACTTGCACGGCGGCATGGCGGCCTGGGCCACGTCAGGGCAACGGACGGCCGACGTCCATTTGGTTTCTGCCGAGGACCTGCATGACAGGGTCACCGGCACGACCAACATGGTGCTGGTGGACGTGCGCTCCCCGCTGGAATTCCAGGATGGCCACATCGGCGGCGCGGTGAACATCCCTGCGCCGGATCTGCGCACGCGCTACAACGAGTTGGACCCGGACAAACCCACTTTTGTGGTGTGCAGCTCGGGGAACCGGTCCAGCCTGGGGGCCAGCATTCTCAAGCAGCATGGATTCAAAGAGGTGCACAACCTGGCCGGCGGCATGACGGGGTACAGCGCTGCCGGATACGCCCGGCAATGCGCCGTCTGCGAGAACCCGCACGGCTCCCGGTTCTTTGCGATCTATCTCCCCTCAGAAACAGTTGGGCCTTAGCAGGAGGACATGGTTATGAACTGGCTAACGGATGTAGGGTGGTCGCCCTACGCGGTCGGCATCGGCATCGGCGTGTTGAGCTGGTTGACCTGGCTCATCTCCAAAAAGCCGATCGGCTGCTCCACCTCCTTTGCCCGGTCCGCCGGTATGATCGAAAAGCTGTTCCGGGGAAGCAAGGTGGAGACCAGGCCGTATTACCAGGAGTTCAAACCGGTGGTGGACTGGCAGTGGATGCTGGTGCTGGGCATGATTGTGGGGGCGCTCGTCTCCTCCGTGCTATCGGGCGATTTCCGCTGGCAGTGGGTACCTTCCCAGTGGGCCGCCGCCTTTGGCACCAACGCGCCCGTGAGACTGGCCATTGCCCTGCTGGGCGGCGTCCTGCTGGGCATTGGCTCACGGTGGGCGGACGGCTGCACCAGCGGACACGGCATCAGCGGCACCATGCAACTGGCTGTTTCCAGTTGGATTTCGGCCATCTGTTTCTTCATAGGCGGCATCCTGATGGCCCAGCTCCTTTTTGCCGTCATCGCCTGAGAAGGGAGGAGGGATGAGAACCAGATTGCCCCTTGGCTGGGGGTTTGTGTTTGGTATCGCCTTTGGCTTTTTGCTGCAGAAGGGTGGCGTGACGAAATATGATGTCATCATCGGCCAGCTGCTGCTGAATGACTTTACTGTAGTCAAGATCATCCTCTCCGCCGTGGTGACCGGCGCTATCGGCATCCATCTGATGAAAAGCCGGGGCTGGATTCAGCTCGATCCCAAGGCAGGCTCCTGGGGCAAGAACGCCATAGGCGGGTTGATCTTTGGCCTGGGCTTTGCCCTACTCGGCTATTGCCCCGGGACGATCGCCGGCGCCATTGGCAACGGCTACCTGGATGCATCGGTGGGAGGCCTGGCAGGCATCCTCCTTGGGTCTGGGCTCTTTGCCGCAGTCTATCCCCGGCTGAAAGACGGCGTCCTAAAAAAGGGGTATTTTGGCGACCTGACCCTGCCGCGCCTCTTCAAGGTCAGCGACTGGGTTGTCATCGTGCCCCTGTCCGCTCTTATCGTTCTACTGTTGTATCTGATCGAGCGCGCCGGGCTCTAGAGGCGCGACGTGAGCCCATCACCCGCCGCTAGAATGACCAAAAGAGCGGTAGGACCAACAGCGCCACAGCCAGAACCAGGACCGTGAGTGGCAGTCCCACGCGGATATAGTCGGTGAAGCGATAGCCGCCTGGCCCCATGATCAACACGTTGCTAGAGTGGCCGACAGGGCTCAAAAATGCGGCCGAGGCCGAGACGGCTACGGCCATGAGCAACGGATAGGGTGAAGCGCCCAGACTGGCCGCGGCGTCGAGGGCGATGGGCGCCAGCAGCACCGCTACGGCAGCATTTGGCATCGCCTGTGAGGCCAGGACTGCCAGCAGGCTCAGGCCGACCATCACCGCCAGCGGGCCCCAATCGCCGATCAAGCCGATCAAGCCGCCGGCCAGCCACTGCGCTGCCCCGGTTCGCTCCAATGCGATCCCCAGCGGCAGCATGCCGGCGATGAGAAAAACGGCCTGCCATTCGATGGCGTGGTAGGCTTCCTCCATCGTCAGGCAGCCGGTCAGGATCATCAGTGCCATGCCCATCACGGCGGCAATGGCGATCGGCAGCCAGCCGGCGATCGCTACCATCAGCATCCCGGTCATGATCAGCAGTGCAAGCGGTGCCTTTTGCCGGCGCGGTGCTTCCTGGGCAGCCTCGGTCAGCACCAAAAAGTCGGACTCGCTGCCCAACACACGTGCTCGATCGCGCAGGCCGTAGAGCAGCAACGCATCGCCGAATTGCAGCGTCATGTCCCGCAAACCGGAGCGATAAGCCCGGCCGCCGCGCCAGACAGCCAAGACACTAAGGCCATACTTCTCGCGAAAGTGGATCTGGCGCAGCGTTTTGCCGACCAGTGTGGTGCGGGGAGAAAGCACTGCCTCAATCAAGCCCACGTGCTCTGATTCCAGGTCGCCCAGTTCGGCCGCGACCTGCTCCTCCATTTCCAGGCCTTGCAGCCCATCCAAGGTCTGTATGTCTTCGCGCCTGCCCTTGACCAGCAGCAGGTCGTCCTCTGCCAGGCGCTCACCTGCATTGGGCAAGAGTTGGGTCGCCCCCTCCCGGATAATGCCCATCACCCCCAGCCCATAAGCCTCGCCCAGCCGGCTCTCGACCAGTGTCTTGCCTGCCAGTGATGAGCCAGAGGGCACCTGAACCAGCACCAGCCGTTCCTCGAGATGGTACTCCTCCGCCGTTTCAATCCGGCTGACAAGGAGATCGGGCTCCGCCTGCAGCGCGTCGAGCTGCGCATGGCTGCCCTCAACCAGCAGGACGTCATCGCGTTGCAGCGATATCCGCTCCAGGTTGGTTCGCAACACGCCGCCTCCGCGGCGAACGGCCAGCACGACCACGCCAAAGCGACGCCGAAAGCCGATCTGCTCCAGGGTCTGGCCCGGCAGCGAGGAACCGGCCGGCAAACGCACCTCGGCGAACCCCATCTCGGCCGAGAGCAGCTTTTCCACATCCAGCGGCTGCTCCTCGACCAGGATCTGCCGTCCATTACGCAACTCGGCCAGCCGGTCCAGGCGCCCTTCCACCAGCAGCCGGTCGCCAGCCTGGAGAGTGGTCTCGGGCGTGGGCGCTAGCCGGACTGTGCTCTCGCGTTGGATGCCGACAACGGTCAGCTCCAGGACCGCCCCCAGCCGGCTCTGGAGAAGTGTCTTGCCCACCAGCGGCGAACCGGGCGGTATGCGCACGGCATAGAGTCGATCGCGCAGCCCAAAGAACTCGGTCAAGTCGATCGGCCTACCAGCAGCCAGCCGTTTCGTCTCGCGCGTCGGCAGCAGATGACGTCCCACTACTACCATAAAGGCAATGCCCACCAGGGTCACGGCCAGGCCCACCGGGGCAAAATCGAACATCTCAAATGGCCGTAGGCCACGCTCGCGCAGCGCCTCGCCGATCAGGATGTTGGGCGGCGTGCCGATCAGGGTGATCGTCCCGCCCAGCAAGGTGGCAAAAGCAAGGGGCATGAGCAGCCGCGACGAAGGGCGACCAGTGCGCCGGGCGATATCGACGACCACGGGCAGCATCAACGCCGCCACGCCCACGTTATTCATAAAGCCCGACAGTGCAGCGGCCGCTAGCATGATGACTACCACCAATCGCGCCTCACTCTGGCCCGCCAGCCGAAGCACCTGGTTGCCCACCAGGCCAGCCAGGCCGGTGCGGGTCAAGCCAGCGCTGAGGACCAGCACCGCCCAGACGGTCACTACCGCCGGGTTGCTAAAGCCCGACAGCGCCTCGACGGGCGTGATCAGCCCAGCGATGACCAGGCTGACCAGTACCAGCACGGCCACCAGGTCCATCCGCACCCGCTCTGTGACAAAGAGCAAGATGGCAACCGCCAGGATGGACAGCACGATTGCGATCTGGGGTGTCAAGGTAGATCCCCTATTTCAGGCCAAGTCTTCAGGTGGGTCGGATTCTATAAGCAATCGAGAATTCTGTACCGCCGGCTTGAATGTCTTTATCCCTACCACATGAATAGTGACGGCAATTGCAATGCCAACGAGGATCAGTTTCAACCACCACAGCGACACCACAAACCATGCCGCATAGACGATCGTGAGCCACAGCAGGAGTATAATGAGCACCTTTTGCTTGAGGGGTATGCCCCTGCCTTCTCGATAGTTCCTGATGTACTCGCCACACCAGCGATTGGTCATCAGCCAGTGATAGAACTTTTGCGAGCTGCGAGCATAACAAACAGCAGCCAAAAGCAAAAAGGGAGTGGTCGGCAACACAGGCAGGAACATACCGACAGCACCCAACGCCACGCAAAGCGTACCGCAGACAATGAGCAAGGTTCTTGTCAGGCTTTTCATCGACGCCAGTTTAGCACACCAGGCAGCTCTTGGCAAGTGAGATCAACCACGTCGGCGACCCTGTTCCGTAGGCCCAACGGATGGCGGCTGAGCCGCTGGGCGATACAGGCTCATTGCGCTCGGCCAAAGACTCGGCGGCAGGCCCAGCCACCTTCGCAAGCCGCCTGCTCAGCCCAGTCGGCTCCAGCCGCTGGTTGGGCGCAGCGCACTACACGACCCACAAGTACCGCGGCACTCGTTCCATGTATCGCCGATATGATTCCCCATACTGCTCCAGACATACCTCCTCTTCGGCTAGAATGCGAAAGTGCCCTGCTACCACCATCACCACCGCCAGCGTGATCGCTGTCCACGAGCCAATCGCTATCGCTATGCCGAACACCACCAGTACCAATGCCACCCACTGCGGATTCCGCGATATGCGATACACCCCTTTGACTACAGCCTCGCCCATTGGTGTCTGCCGATAGTGGATGAGGGCCACCACCATCAACACAAAACCAAACAAATACAAGACTATCCCCACCCCAAGAACGCTCGTCCCGATCCTGAGCGGCGTCGCCAAGATCAGCACGATGAAGATGAGCGCAGCCAGTTTGGTTAAAACGGACATGATCATTTGCCACCGGCTCCAACCCGATTTGTGGTAGAGCCTTCTCACTACTTCCCGCGGGAATATGAGCAGCAGTAAGCCAAACACTGCGTAGAATGGGACGAGCAGAATCCACCCGTTGAGCCATACCAGTTCTAGGCCAGGGAACCATTCCATCTTTTCATTTCTCCAGCTGTCAATCTGCGCTGCGCCCAACG
>JAFGOG010000177.1 GCA_016926595.1 Anaerolineae bacterium | reverse complement strand
GGGTGCTTTGGCTGTGCCGAGGATATTGCCTGGATTGGCCCTTGACCGTGGAGTCAACCGATGTCCCCAACTCGT
This sequence comes from Anaerolineae bacterium, assembly GCA_016926595.1. The sequence goes on along the minus strand of JAFGOG010000177.1, from coordinate 29,226 downwards.
GACGGTTTCAAATTGCCCGTTGACGGCACCGGTTCTCTCTGGTATAATGGAAGCAGTTCTGACTGGTAGCGGTGGGCCTCCCGCTGCGGCACGCGCCCAACCATGCATTCATTTCTGAGCAGGCAAAATGGCTGAACAGCAAAAACGCATTCTAATCGTCGAAGATGATTCCGAACTGTGCGAGATGTTGGCACAGGCCGTTCAAGATCAATCCGATGCCTATGATGTCAAGGCCACGCGAAACGTCGACGAGGCGATGGCCCAGGTACGCCGGCTCCAAGACCACCAGCGCGCCTTCGACCTGGTGATCACCGACATCAAGATGGCTGGTTTGAGCGGGCTTGAGCTGCTCGAGGTGCTGAACTCGATCTCTCCCGACACCAAGACCATCGCCATGACCGCCTATAACTCGGCGGAACTGGCCGAGCGCGCCCAAGGCCTGAACGTTTACGCCTACCTGACCAAGCCGTTTATGATTGGCGAGTTCCGGCGCATCGTCCAGGACGCACTTGCCTATTCAGATCAGTCAACGGCCGATCCGCTATCCCGGTTATCTGCCTCTCACTTGCGTGCCGTCAACAAACAATTGGCCATGCTCCGTACGATGACCGGCGCGACGACTGCTTTTCTCAGTAATGAAACAGGCTCACTGCTGGCCCTCGACTCTCTGGAGCCAGATACACAACTGGACAACCTGAGCAGTATCTTGATGTTCGCCCACCAGCAGGTTGCCCAGCAGATGCAATCCGACCTGGGGACAAACTCCCCGGTGAGACAGAGCTACTTTGGCACCGACGCCTACAGCATCTGCACCTACCAGGTCGACCCGTCTCTCTTTGTTGGCGTCATCTTTGGCCCGGCGGTCAAAGAAGGCCAGGTTTGGTACTATATACGCGACATGGTCGCCGCGCTGACCGTGGCCGTGGGCAGTGAGCAGCAGACGCCGCCCGACAGCGACAAAACCAGCGTCAAAGACGAACTGATGGCCATCCTCGACCAGTACGTACCGGCGGCAGGGGGGCGCAGGCCATCGAGGCGAACGACGTCAGCGGGGATAGTTTCTCAAGCGACCTCGCAAGCGGTGCCCCCGCCGGTATCGACGCCGTCGCGAACACGGGCGCCTTCGGAATCGGCGCCGCCAACAGCGGCGCTGCCAGAGCCGGACATCGCCGTTGAAGATATCGATTGGAACGTTGGCGCCGATGCAGATTGGGATACGATGGTCTCCGAAACGGCACAGGGGTTTGGCGGGCTCTCTCTGAAGCAGGCTCGACAACAGGGATTGGTTGGCTCCGATATCGTCTCCCCTTCCTTCGCAGAGACAGAAGCAGCCGGCCCGCCCCCGCCAGACCAAGGTCCTCCTCTCGACGAAATCGACTGGAATGCTTCAATCGACATGGACTGGGAGGAACTTGTCTCCACAACCGATCAAGGCTTTGGTGGTATCAGCCTGAACGAAGCTCAGCAAAAGGGCATCATTGACGGCCTGGAAGAAAACTAGGGTTCAGTTCAGCCCTCGATCGACCAACAAGATTACGCGATCACCTCGTAAACCAGGGGTGGTGGCTCGACCTCCCTTTCCACCCAACCGTATGCCGCCAGCAGCCGTTTTTGTGCGGCCTCCAACCGCGACGCGTCGTTGGCGTGGATCGTAAACAGGGTGTCGCCCTTGTTTACCCGGTCTCCCACCTTGGCCTCGAGCACGACACCCACCGCATGATCGATCGGGTCCCCTTTTTTCAATCGCCCGGCGCCTAATTCAACCGTTGCCCACCCCACTTTCATCGCATCGATGCCGGCAATGACTCCCGATTGTGGCGCAGCGACAGGTTGCACGATCGCCGCCCTGCCCAGAGAGGGCGGATCGCCCAACACAGAGAGATCACCATCCTGTGCGGCGATCCACTCCCGGAACTTGTCCATCGCTCGTCCGCTCTGCAAGGCCTCGGTCAACGCCGCCCGCGCTGCTGCGACGTCGGGCGCTTTTTCGCCCAAAACCAGCATCTGCTCGCCGATCGCCAGACAGTGTTCCAGGAAATCGGGCGGGCCATGCCCGCACAGCGTGTTGATCGCCTCGGCCGTCTCCAACGCATTGCCCACCGCCATCCCCAATGGCTGGCTCATATCCGAAAGCACCGCCACCACACGCCGGTTGACGCCTCTGCCGATATCCACCATGATCCGCGCCAACGACCGCGCTTCGGCCAACGTCTTCATAAACGCCCCACTGCCCGTCTTGACGTCGAGCACGATCGCATCCGCCCCGGCGGCGATCTTTTTGCTCATGATCGAGCTGGCGATCAACGGCAATGACGGCACCGTGCCTGTCACGTCGCGCAGGGCATACAACTGGCCATCTGCCGGAGCCAACGACCTGGTTTGGCCGGCGACAACGACCCCAACCTCGCGCAACTGCGCTTTGAACCGCTCGATATCCAACGATACGGTATAGCCCGGGATCGCCTCCAGCTTATCGATCGTGCCGCCGCTGAACCCCAGCCCCCGCCCGCTCATCTTGCCGACAGGCAGACCACACACTGCGACCCAGGGCGCGACCACCAGCGTCGTTTTATCCCCCACCCCCCCTGTCGAGTGCTTGTCGACCACCAACGGAGCGACATCGTGCAGATCGAGCGTCTCCCCCGACGCCGCCATGCTCATTGTGAGGTAAATCGTCTCCTGCTGCGTCATCCCCTTGAGCAGCACCGCCATCGCCCACGCCGACGCCTGGTAATCGGGGATGTCGCCGCGCGTATAACCCTGAATGAAAAAATCGATCTCTTGCTGCGAGAGCTCGTACCCATCCCGCTTTTTGATGATCACGTCCACAGCCCGCACGCTTCTACCTCCTCGAAACTTTCTGAAACCGGGTTCTTTTGCATCCAAAACCCGGTTTCCACACACCCTGGCAAACCAATCCCCGCCATCACTATTATAACACGATTTGAGCCTGCCGCACAGATCGCGAAATGGCACGCCTGGTTGATTTGGCCCGATTGTGGTATACTCTGCCCAACACACTTACGGGAGAGAGCAATGAAACTGGTTACTATCGAGGAAATGCAGCAATTGGAACGAGCCGCCGACGCGAATGGCCATTCCTTTGCCACCATGATGGAACAAGCCGGCCGCGCCGTATCGGTCGAGATTGCCAGCCGCATAGCTGTCAAATCCAGGGTCGCCCTGGTATTGGTCGGGCCGGGCAATAACGGCGGTGATGGGCTGGTCGCCGCCAGGCACCTCAAAGAGGCCGGCGCCCAGATCCTGTGCTATCTGTGGAAACCACGCCCTGCCGACGATCCCAACCTGATCCTGGCTCAAGAACGGAGTATACCCTGCCTGTGCTCGGCCGACGACAAGGGCCACAAGACTCTGCGTAAGGCCCTCAACAGCGCCGATATCATCGTCGACGCCTTGCTCGGCACCGGCGCCTCACGTCCTATCGAGGGGATGCTAAAGGATCTGTTGGACACCGTCCGTGAGATCGTGTCCGAAAGGCGGTTGGCACAGACCCGATCGCTGGCCTTTGTCCCTCCCCACCGCTTGCAAACCTATCGACCGCCGTTCGTCGTCGCCGTCGACGTCCCTAGTGGGCTGGACTGCGATAGCGGCGCCGTCGACCCGGCTGCACTCGCCGCCGACCTGACCGTGACCTTTGCCGCCCCCAAACGCGGGCAATTTCGTTTTCCGGGCGCCGCCATGCTGGGCGAGCTGGTCGTCGCCGATATTGGCATCGATCCGGCGCTGGCTCAAAACCTACCCATCGACGTTCCAGCAGCCCAAGACGTTGCCCGGCGGCTTCCGGCCCGTCCCCTTGACGCTCACAAAGGCACGTTTGGCAAAGCGATGATCGTCGCCGGCTCGATCAACTATACCGGCGCTCCCTACCTGGCTGCCGCCGCTGCGGCGCGCGTCGGCGCCGGGCTGGTTACCCTGGCCCCACCGCAGCCGCTCTACCCTGTGCTGTCCGGCAAGCTCACCGAGGCCACCTTTGTCCTGCTGGCCCACAGCATGGGGGTCCTGAACGAAGGCGCCGTCAAGACCCTGGCTGAAAGCCTGCCCGGCTACGCCGCGCTGCTCGTCGGCCCCGGACTGGGGCAAGAAAAAGAGACCATCGCCTTTGTCCACCGCCTGCTGGGCATTGGCGAAAAGTCATCCCGGCCCATCGGATTCCGCCAGACCCAGCACACCGAACCGGGAGGACCCATTGCCCTGCCGCCGTTGGTAATCGACGCCGACGGCCTTAACGCCCTAGCCCACGTCGAAAAATGGTGGCAGCACATCCCGGCAAACAGCATCCTCACCCCACATCCGGGTGAGATGACCCGCTTGATGAACAGCCAGGCCAAGATCGCGGATCGCCTGGCCACAACGACCGAAAAAGCAGCCGAGTGGAACCAGGTCCTGGTTCTCAAAGGCGCGCACACCGTAATCGCTGCGCCCGATGGACGGACAGCCGTGCTGCCTTTTGCCAACCCCGGCCTGGCGACCGCCGGCACAGGCGATGTTTTGGCCGGCTGTATCGTCGGTCTGCTGGCCCAGGGACTGGCGCCGTTCGACGCCGCTCTGTGTGGCGCTTATCTACACGCCTTGGCCGGCGAACGCGTTGTCGCGAAAATGGGCCATACCGGCACTTTGGCCAGCGACCTGCTGCCCGAACTGCCGACCGTTATCGCCAGCTTGAGATGAAAGGACAAAACAGATGAAGGAAAAAATCGGCATCGGCATTCTCAGCCACGCCCACGGGCACTCAAACGTCTACTGCAAGGTGATGCAGCAGTTCGATGATGTCGATCTGGTCGCCACCTGGGACGACAATGAAGAGCGAGGACGCCAGGCCGCCCAGAGCTATGGCCTGGACTATCGCGCCAACCCTGACGACGTCATTCAAGACCCCAAGATCGACGCCATTATCGTCACCTGCGAAACCAACCGTCACGCCGAATTCATCGAGTGTGCCGCCGCTGCAGGCAAGCACATCCTGTGCCAGAAACCGCTGGCTACCACCCTTGAGGATTGCGACCGGATCATCGGCGCCGTCGAAAAACACGGCGTCAAGTTTAGCATGGCCTTCCAGATGCGCCACGACCCGGTCAACCAGAAAATCAAAGAGCTGCTCGATCAGGGCGCGGTAGGCAATGTCGCCATCGTCCGCCGCCGCCACTCGATCAACGTCCTGCTCAACCCATCCTTTTTCACCGGCCCCACCCGCTGGCACGTTGACCCGGTGGCTAACGTCGGCATGTTCTTTGACGACGCCACCCACGCTGCCGACTGGTTTTTGTGGATCCTGGGCCAGCCGCGTTCGGTGACCGCCGAGATCGACAACGTGGTCACCAACGTCGCCCCCGACGACAACGGCATCGCCGTCTATCGTTTCCAAAAGGGCGAACTAGGCATCCTGCTGAACTCGTCGACCACCGTCGCTGCGGTCAACACCACCGAGATCTATGGCGACCAGGGCACCATCGTCCAGGACTATGGCGACATGGTCTCGTGCAGCGCCCCCCGCCCGGCCGGCGCCGTGCCGCTGCGTCTGATCCGCCGCGGTGACAAGCAGTGGACCGAATTTGCCATGCCCATTCCCGCCAGCCAGGGCGAGCGGCTGGCCGCCGTGCCACGCCCCTTTATCGACTATGTCCGCGGTCTTACCGCCGAGACCATCGACGCCCACCAGGGCCGGCAATCGGTCGAGATGGTCCTGGGCGCCTACCTGTCGGCCCAACAGGGCCGGCGCATGACCTTTCCCCTCTAGCGTCACCGGTCATACCGGCACGCTTGCTGCACCACCTGCATCAGCCAACGCATCCGGCCCACGCCGGTGCCTGCAGCAAGCGAGCCGGCCGTCGTCACCCCCAGCCCGCCCGTCGCACCGGCCTTTCTGAAATCGTCGATGGCGCGCTGGCGGATCTCATCCGGGCTGCCGTTGCGCAGCAAAAACGGCGGCATCTGGCCAAAAATAGTCGCGTCGGGCATCTTTTCGCGGATCAGCCCGGCATCCACCGTCGGGCCGTAATTGACGGCGCGGATCCCCAGCTCATACTGCTGTTCAAGCAAGTGTCCCATCGCGCTGTCCGAGTGCTGGTAGCGGCGCGCATTCCCCGGGGCCAGCGTGTCCATGACCCGCTGGAGCACCGGAAAGCAGTACTCGCGGTACAGGCCCGGGCTAAAGAGCGCGCTGTTGTCGTCCAGGATGTACCAGCCCGGCTGCTCGTTGCCGCTAAACGCGCGCAGGACCCGGTTCAATTCGATCATCTTGTCCGCCAGAATGTCACGAAAGCGCCGCATCAGGTCCGGGTGATCATAGATCCAGTAAAAGACGACGTCCGGTTCAAGCACCGAAGTCATGACCGTCGCCGGGCCGCGGCTGCCGCCGCCCAGTCTAGACAGCCGCCTCCCCTCTGCCTGGCGCCGGTTCCATTCCTGCAGAAAGGCCTCGGGCAGGCTCCAGGTAGCCAGGTCGATTTCCTCCGCCCGATCCAGGATGCGCGCGAATTCGTCGGGGTCACGGGTCACCGGCGTCAACCAGGGGGTGCTGTTCTCTTCATACGTAAACTCGCAGCCAAACAAATTCTCGATCCGCTTTGGGCTGTGCTCCCACGTATCCTCGTCGAAAAAGGCCCAGCCCACGTGTTCGAGCGTGATCGCGTTCACCTCCTTGTGCAGCGCATCGCGATACGCCTTGTCCTGGTAATAGCGCAGCGTCGAGGGTACGTCCATAAACTCAAAAACCCAGTGATCGTCGGGCGAAAACGAGAGTGAGCAGCGCGGTTTGTCCGTCGTGAACTCATAGCACAACGCATTCTCCTCCCAAAAAGCCTCGACGTCCAGCTCCCGCGTCAATTCCATGAACGCTTGCTCAATGATCGCCAATTTTCTCCTCCTATCCTGTCAAGCCTGTCGATCCTGCCCATCTCGCCAATCCTGCCAATCCTGTAATTCAGCTTGCCAAGATTCTATAACGGATCGTCGATAAAGGCAACTGATCCACCAAAGGTACGATGCACTTGGTCCGGATCATCCAGTTCCTCGCACTACCGCGACTCTACGGCTTGATCATTGCGAACCACTCAAACCTATGGTAAAATAGATTCATCGTATACCATTCCCAGAGCCACCACGTCGTGAGGATCAACCTTGAATAATCAGGATCGTAGCGCGCGGATCGCACAGCGCATCCAGGAAGCACAGGCATCCTGGAACAGCCTGACCGGCCAGATCGAGGCCCTGCGAACGGACCTGGATCGCGAGCTGGACGGGCAGAGGCGGGTCGTCCTGCGCGCCCGCTTGGCCGACCTGGAAACCGAGCGCGAGCGTGTCACCGCCGGGCTGGATCGGCTGGAGCACGAGCGGTCGCTTCTGCTGGCGGCGGCAGCCCTGCCCTCCGCAACGTCCCCGCCCGCACCCATTACCCCGGCTCCGACGGCAGAAAACGGGCTCGAATTGCCGGTGCCCAAGGGGGCCGTCCCGCTCGGTTCTCCCTTCTACGTCGCTCGCGAAGCCGACACCCTGCTAGCCAACCAACTCGCCAGCGCCGGCTCGGTCACCGTTGTCCGCGGGGCCCGGCAGATGGGCAAGACCTCGCTGCTCATCCGCGGCGTCGACCAGGCTCGACGGCAAGGGCTGCCCGTTTGTTTCATCGACTGCCAGGGCACCTTTGATGGCTCGCAGTTGACCAGCCTCGACGCGCTGCTCAAGAGCCTGGCCTATGAGATCGCCGACCAGGCCCAGGTCGGTTACCCTGCTGTGGATGCCGTCTGGAACAGCCCGGCGAGCCCCAAGAACAAGGCCACCCACTTTATCGAGGACTTGATCCTGCGCGACGTGCCGACCTGTTTCCTGCTGGTGCTGGACGAAGCGGATATGCTCTTGTGTACCCCCTTTTACAACGAGTTCTTTGGCCTGCTGCGGGCCTGGTACAACCGGCGCACCATCCACGAGCTGTGGAGGAAATGGAAAATGGTCATTTCCATCTCCACCCACCCCTCCCTGATCATCGACGACCTGAAACAATCGCCCTTTAACGTCGGCCTGACCATCGCCCTGCAGGATTTTGGCGAGGCGCAAGTGCGTCAGCTCAACGAGCTTCACAGCACGCCCTTGCCGGCCGGCGAGATCCCGGCGCTGATCGACCTGGTGGGCGGGCATCCCTACCTGGTACGCCAGGCCTTTTACACGCTCAAGGAACAGGCTATGCCCTGGCCCGAGCTGCTGGCCATCGCCGCCGACCGGAGCGGCCCCTTTGCCGAGCACCTGCTCAGCTACCTGGATCTGGTGCTCGACGATCCCGGGCTGACCCAGGCCATGCGCCAGGTGGTCTTTGGCGGCGCCGCTCCCCCACAGCGGGACAAGCTGCGCCTGACCTCGGCCGGCCTGATCCGTGACCGCGGCCGCCGCTCGGTCTGCCGCTTCCGCCTCTACGAGGACTTTTTCCGGGAGGCGCTGCGGTGACCAACCCCAACGGCCGGGCAGATGATTTTTTCCAGGTCGGCGGCACGCTCCAGCCGGACTCGCGCTCCTACGTCAGGCGCGCGGCCGACGACGAGCTGCTCGAGCTGGTCACCGCCGGCGAATACTGCAACGTGCTCACCGCCCGCCAGATGGGTAAGTCGAGCCTCATCGTACGCACCCGCGAGCAGCTGCGCCTCAAAGGGGTCAGCACGGCGATCATCGACCTGACTCAGATCGGCAGCCACGAGCTGAGCGCCACCGAGTGGTATTACAGCCTGCTCAGCGAGATGACCAGGCAGCTCGACCTGACCATCGACCAGCGCCGGTGGTGGGACGAGCAGAGCCCGCTCAGCCCCATCCAAAAATGGGTCAACTTTCTCACCTACGTTGTCCTGGCCCAGATACCAGGCCAGATCGTCGTCTTTATCGACGAAATAGATAGTACGCTCAGCCTGCCCTTTACCGACGATTTCTTCGCCGCGATCCGGGCCATGTACAACGAGCGGGCCACCAACCCGGCCAGCAGACGGCTCTCTTTTGTCCTGGTCGGCGTGGTCCGCCCGGCCGATCTGATCAAGGATCGCCGGCGCACGCCCTACAACATCGGCCGCAGCATCAGCCTGCAGGATTTCGACGAGCAGAACGCGCGGCGTTTTATCGAAGGCCTGAAAAGCCGGCGCGTGCGGCGCCCGGAGGCGATCCTGAAACGGGTACTTTACTGGACGGGCGGGCATCCCTACCTGACCCAAAAGGTGTGCGCCGAGCTGACCCAGGACGCGGGGGGGATCAACGCCGACGCGCACGTCGACCGCATCGTCTCGCGCATGTTTTTTCTGCAAGAGCGCATGCAAGATGAGATCAACCTGCAGTGGATCAACGAGTTTTTCCGCCAGAGCGAACATCGTGCGGACATGCTGCACATTTACCGCCAGGTGCTGGCGGGCGACCAGGTGACCGACGACCCCAGGTCGATCGCCAAGAGCCAGCTCAAACTGTCGGGCCTGGTTAAGGCCGACGCGGAGGGCAACCTGCAGATCCGCAACCGCATCTATGAACGGGTCTTTGGCGCCGAATGGGCGGGCACCGGCAAGCAGCCGTGGCTGGCCCGGATGTGGGCGCCGGTCGCTGCCGGCCTGGTGTTGATCGTGTTCAGCGTCATTGTCACCAGCCGCCTGGCGATCCGCCTGCTGCCGACGCCAACGCCGGTGGTCAAGGTCATCACCGCCACCGCCACCCAGACAGTTCGGGCGACGGCGACGGGCACCGTGACAACCACGCCGACGCCGACCCAGACGCCCACCCACACACCCACGGCCACCTCGACACCGACCGCCACGCCGACCCACACGCCGACGCCGACGGCCACGCCCACTCACACGCCGACGCCGACCGCCACGTCCAGCCCGAACCCAACCGGGACACCCGCGCCCTACGTCCTGGTCACCGGGGAGCGGGTCAACCTGCGATCCGGGCCCGGCCTGACCTACGACGTGTTCGGCCTGGTCACCCAAAGCGAACAGCTCCCGCTGCTGGCGCGCACCGAGGACAGCGAGTGGTACCAGGTGATCTATGAGGAACAGGAAGTATGGGTCAGCGCGGTGCTGGTGCAGGCCAACCGCAAGGTAGAGGAGATACCGGTCACCGAAGACCTCCCGCCGACGCCCACCGCCACGCCCACGGCGACCCCCACCCTGGCCCCGGGGGGTATCGAGGACTTTGAGGGGGCCCGGCGGCTCAACTGGTTCAGCCCCGACCCCGGCGTCTTTGGCTACGGCGAGGTCGATTGGCTGGTCCATGGCGGCAGCCGCTCGTTCCGCATCATCTACAACAAATCGGCTGCCTACCAGTTCATCGGCGCGGAGCCTATCCAGCCGGCCTTGACCGACCTACGCGGCGCGCGCGCCGTGACCGTGTGGGTCTACGGCCGGGTGACGCTGCTGCTCAAGCTTGAAGAGAACAAGCGCGGCGGGGTCAGCCAGGACGTTGGCACACTCGAGGCCACCGAACGAACCGGCTGGAGCCTGCTGAGCTTTGACCTGGCGTCCGCCCAAAGCCTGGATCTGAGCAGCGTCAAGCTCCTGCTCTGCCCCGCCCCCGGCGATGGGGGAGCCAGCGGCGAGTTCTATCTCGATGACCTCGCCGCCGTTCGCTGACCACGTGAGAATGAAATCGGGTTTTTCGCGGGTGCTTTTCCCCGCAAAACCCGGTTTCTGACAGCTTGTTGTCGTCGTTTGTAGTAACCGCTTTAGCTGTTGGTTGCATCCTTGTGCAGCCATTGCCTGCAGCACCGGCCGATTTCGGCCAAAAGAGGAGGTCTGTTATGAAATCTCGGGCTACCTTCAAGACCCCATTGTGCAAAGCCCTATCGTGGTTGACCGTCGCGGTGATGCTCTTGACACTTCTCCCGCCGCCGCCAGCCGGGCCTGGCACGGCGGTTGTCATGGCCGGGTCGTTCCCAGAACGCAACTCCCAGCCGTCTTCCATCCAGAATGATCGGTTGGCCGGCGGCCTGTCGTTTGGCCTGGCACTCACCGGCACGATGGGCTCACCTCCAACGGTGCTCAGGCGCCAGCCCCTCGATGTCGCCGCCCTGTCTGCGCCTGGACCAACTACGGCGGCCCAGGCCCTGGCTATGGGCTGGCCCCAGATCACGGTCACCCAGTCACGTCCGCCAGACGACGTCATGCGACTCTGGCCCGATGGATCTGGTTCCCAGAAAGGGCTTGAGGTCCTCAGCGCTCCTGAGCCAGCCTCCAGGGCGCAGATCCAGGCTGCGGTGAGGGCTCAGGCCACACAGCCGCTGCTGGCCGTCAGCCCAGAGTATCTCCATTTCACCGGGCAGCCAGGTGACTCAAGCGCCCGCACCCAAACGCTGCACATCCGCAACCGGGGGGTCGGCACGCTCATCTATGCGCTGTCCGAACAGATCGCCTGGTTGTCATTGAGTTCGACCTCGGGCTCGGTCCCGGCCGGGGCGAGCAACGATATCGTCGTCACCGTCAACCCGGGCGGGCTGCCGGCAGCGAGCAGCCCTTACAGTGGATCCATCGTCGTCGACAACGTGGGCCAGGCTGGGGACAGAGAATGGATTCACGTCCAGCTTTTTGTCGATGCTATGAATGGCTACAGCGCGCTGTACAGCTATAGCGCTGAAGGCAGCCTGCAGCGCCAGATCAGGCCCGATGGCAGCACAATCGATTACGAGTACGACTCGCTGAACCGGTTGACGCGCATCGTTTACCCCGATGGCATGTCGGTGAGCTATGCCTATGATGCCGTGGGCAACCGCGTGGCCATGACCGATACCTGGGGGACGACCTATTACCAATACGACGATTGGAGCCGCCTGACGGCGGTGCACTTTCCGGGCCTTGACCCGGTCCAATACGCGTACGACAACGCCCACAACCTGACCCAGATCACCTATCCCGATGGCCGGCAGGTAGCCTATGATTACGATGGAAACAGCCGCCTGATCCGGGTGAGCGATGCCGCGGGCACGACAACCTACACCTACGACTCGGCCAGCGGCCTGTTGGCGACCAAGACGCTGCCCAACGGCCTCTACACTGCCTACACCTACGACGCCGACGGCCGGCTGACCGGCGTGGCGAACCGCCGGGCGAACCACAGCCTGATCTCGTCCTACACCTATACCCTGGACGCCAACGGCAACCGCACGGCCGCGGAAACGCAAACGCCTAGCGGCGCCGAAACGACGACCTATGGATACGACGAGCTGTACCGCCTGAGCAGGGTCACCTATCCCGATGGGCGAACCGTGAGTTATACCTACGATCCCCTGGGCAACCGCCTGACCATGACCGATAGCGCCGGCGGCGTCACACGCTATACCTATGACGCCGACAACCGGCTGCTGCGGGCCGGCGATGAGACGTTTACCTATGACGCCAACGGCAACACCATCCGGCGCTCCTCTCCCGGGCGCACGATCGACTATGAATACGACTATGAGAACCGCCTGACCCGCTACGACGATGGCGAGACAGCCATCGAATTTGTCTACGATGGCGACGGCAACCGCGTGGCCAAGATCGTCGATGGCGTGCGCACCAACTATGTGAACGACGTCAACGGCTGGCTGACCCAGGTGTTGATCGAAGCCGATGCCGGTTGGTCCGTAGACAAAGCCTATACCATTGGGCTGGATCGGGTTAACCAGACAGACGGGACTGGCAAGTCGTCGTTCTATCTGTACGATAGCCCACTGCGCAGCGTGACCGCTCTGGTCAACTCGGCGGGGACGTTGTTAGACAGCTATGAGTATGATGCTTTTGGCGCGCCATTGGCGTCTGCGGTCGGTGGCGCCAATTCCTTTTTGTTTAACGGCGAGCAGTACGATGCCGAAATTGACCTCACATATCTGCGCAACCGATACTACGACCCCATGTTGGGCCGATTTTTGACAGCCGACCCTTTACGCGGAGCTGTCGCGCATCCTCAGACGACAAACTCTTACATCTATGCTGTCAACGACCCAGTCAACTCCACTGACCCATCCGGTCTTGTACTGGAGTGGTTTTGGGACGATCAGAACCAGAGATCAGAGCACAGAGGTGAGGCTGTCTCATATCTCGAGTTCATCAACTATGCACGCGGAAAGACGCTAGCAGATCTCCAGCATGAAATAGACAGGGGGGGAAAAAGTAGTGTTAGCGCAGGGGGGCCGGATTATAGCTACCGCTTTGTGCAAGATCCCGCAAATCCGAACAACATCATCGACATGCGCCATTTCCTGGTCGTGGGACCAAAAGGAGAGACCTTTGGGCTGGCTGTAGAATTGATGCAGAGCCTGGGAGGCGATCTGGAGAGCGCCTATAATGCCCAGGACTTTTATTCCAATGCCCTGGGACGGGATTTCTACTGGTCCCACTACCTCAATCCATTCGTCAGCGGAGATTTTTCGGACCGGCTTGAGCAGTTCTTTACCAGTCGCGCAAGAGACTCAGATCAGAGTGTCGGCAGCCGCCCAACTACCTGGGACAGTGGCAACCGTTCTTACTGGCCTCCTCCCCCACCTCCGGGCAGCGGCGGCGCCTTTGGTGGCGTCTCGCTGGACCTGACCGCCGACCTGCTGCTCAACATCGAGGACATTGCCGGCGCGACCTATGACCCCAAGACCGGGCAGATCGTCTTTTACGGGCAGGAGGACGTCACCCTGCCGCCGATGGACATGGATGACCTGGCGGTGGCTTTCCACTCGGTGTACGGCAACCAGGATCCCGGGGTCAGCATCGGCACTGAACCATCGGGGATCCCGGGCGAGATGAAAGTGCGCTATGACGGGCAGACCGCCGAGACGTATTTTGGCTATGTGATGTTCGAGGCCGACCGCGTGCTCAAGAGCCTGAGCATGGGCAAGGATAACCTCACCGGCGCGCCCGTCACCTGCGCCGTGCCCGGCTACAAGAGTATGCTGCAGCGCGAGCTCGAATCGGGCGAGTGCACGCCCGGCGAATCATCCAATCGCATGTGGTTCCGCCCCAAAGAGGTGCGCCTGGTGCGTTCGGCCGACGGCATCTCGATGGTCTTTGACGCGGTGAGCATAGAGGTGCTTAGCGAGAGCAAGTTCGAGGGGGGCGTGGTGGGCGACCCCGAAGCCGAAGCATTCGCCGCCCACTTTACCGAGCATTACGACGAATTCGCCGCCGAATTTCCGATCTTGCAAGAGCTCGAACGCCTGGGCAAGATCGTGGCCGTGGTCAAGTGGATCCGCGACAACGCCATACCGATGGACGTTTCTTTCCTGGATAACTATGTGGTGAGCTGGTACGACACCGACGAGTACACACCGGAGACCACGGTCAGCGACAGCAGCGCGAGCTGTACGATCGTCTTTACCGGCGGTGTCACCTACCGTCCCGATCCCGAATACCAGGCCGACGCTGCAGGCGACCCGCTGACCGGCGGGATGCGCGAGGCGGCGCTGGCGAGCCGTCCGCAGGAGACGGATTTTATGTGGGCTTTTGGCGCGCCACCTGGTGTGCAGGCGCTGGGGGTGTTTCCAGTTGAGGCGGACTTTGTCGCCATCGCCCAGTCGATCGCCCGCCGGCGCAAAGACGGCAATTTCGTCCTGCAGCAGACCGACATGGTGTATCCCGTCGAGGGCGACCTGGCCCTGCATTTCACCCGCACCTATGACTCGTTCTGGGATGAGCCATCTGCCTTTGGCGATGGCTGGACCGAAACGCCATACCAACTCTTGTTTCCCACCTACATGCACACCTACACCTTTGGCGGCGCGGTCACCAAAGCAGTGTACCCGCAGATCATGGTCATCGATCGCCCGTCCGGCCGGCAGGATGTCTACGACCTGTACGGGCTCGATGGGAGCAAACGAGCCCTCTACGTTCCAGCCGATGGGTCGGCGTTCTTGCGCGACAACGACGACCGCAGTTTTACGCTGCTCAAAAAGGACGACACGGCGATCGGTTTTGACGACGCGGGGCGGTTGATCGGGATGATTGACCGCAACGGCAACCAGATCCTCTACGCCTACAGCGACGATCGCCTGGTGCGCATCTACCAGCCAGGGGGCAGGCAGATCAACCTGAGCTACGACGGCAACCGCCGCATCATCCGGGCCACCGGGCCGGGAGGGCGCACGGTCGCCTACACTTACGACGCCAACGCGCGGCTGCACACGGCGACGAACGTGGCCGCCGGGCAGACGGTGACCTATACCTATGACCAGGCCGGCTACCTGGCGCGGGCCGTGGACAACCTGGGCAACGTCATCTTTGAGCAGACGGTCGACATCTATGGCCGTTCCAGCGGTCAGACCTGGGGCGGGGAGGCAGACTTGGACTTTGCCTACAGCCTCAGCAGCCAACAAACCGTGATCACCGATCCCAATGGCAACCAGACGCATCGCGCTTTCGATGACCTGTACCGCCTGGTGTCGAGCGTCGATCCACTCAGCAATACGGTGAGCATCGATTACGCCGGCCATTACGGCCCCGGCGTCGTCACCACTACGCAAGGCGCGCGCACCCAGATCTTTTACGATGCCCGGGACAACGTCATCGCCTTTTTGGACGACCAGGGCAACCTGATCCACTTTTTCTACGATGCGGGCGACAACCCGATCGCCCTGAGGGATCCGCGCGGCGTCGATCTGTTTTTTGAGTACGACGCCAACAGCAACCTGGTGGCGATCTACCACGAAGTGACCCTGGTGCTGGACGACGACGGCAACCTGGTCAGTCTATTCTACAACCCCACCAACATCACCGAACTGGCCTATGACGGCTCCGGCAACCTGCTCTCCATCACCGACCCCGAGGGCAACATCCGCCGGTTTGCCCACGATGCCAACGGAGTGATCACGAGCATCACCGAGGACAGCGGCCTGCAGGCTAACCTGCAATACGATGCCCTGTCTCGCCTGACGCGGGTCAGCCACGGCGGTGGGCAAACGGTGGCCTTCGGGTATGACGCTGCCGACAATGTCGTCTCGATCACGACGGATGGCGGGACGGTGGGGTATGCGTACGATGGCAACAACAACCTGACCACGGTCACTGACGCGGCCGGCAATCCGCCCACCCGGTTTAGCTATGACGCGCGCGCCAACCTGACCCAGGTGGTGGACGCTGGCGGCGGGACGGCAAGCTATGCGTACGACGTGCTGGGCAACCTGGTTTCGGCGGCGCTGCCCAACAACACGGGCCAACGTTACGACTATGATGAATTGAACCGCCTGGTGCGAGTGTTCACTGGCATCCGGGTTTTCGATCTCGCCCTATCGACAACCGATCTGGCCTTTGGGCCGGTGGCCCCGGGCGGTTCGGCGACGAGGGTAGTCAGCCTGTCCAACCATGGGATCGCCGACCTAGTCATCGAGCGGATCGCGATCGACGGCCCGGCGTTTCGCGTCGCTTTTGGCGGCGCCGTGACGCTTGGCGCGGGGGAAACGGCGCATCTCACCGTCACCTTTGCGCCAACGGTTACAGGCATGCAGTCGGGCCGCATCACGATCGAGAGCAGCGATCCGTATCAGGGCACGCAGGTGGTGGACGTGAGCGGCGTGGGGATCTACCTGGCCTATCTTCCGGGGGTGTTCAAGAACTGGCGGCACAAGTAAGCGGAACGCGACCATCGTCGGGTAAGACGAGGGACTGGCTGCGCTGGAAGATGCGTTGCTAGACGCTATTCGGGAGACTGAATGGAACGATCGACGGAGCGATTGAGAAAGGGCGATCTGTACATCCGGGATCTTGATCGGCTAGGCATTGCCCAAATCATCTGTGCCAGCGACGGCGATATTGCATTCGGGTGTGGATTGGTCAACGATGGGCGGTGGTAGCAATGATCCGCCCCTACAACAAAGGATTAACAATGAAAGCCATCATGGTCATGTTCGACTCACTTAACCGCCACATGCTGCCGCCCTATGGCTGTGAATGGGTGCACGCGCCGAATTTCGAACGGCTGGCCCGCCGCGCGGTGACCTTTGAGAACAGCTATGTGGGCAGCATGCCTTGTATGCCCGCCCGCCGCGAGCTGCACACCGGGCGGTATAACTTTTTGCACCGCAGTTGGGGGCCGCTCGAGCCATTCGACGACTCGGTGCCCGAGATGCTCAAGGAGAACGGGGTCTACAGCCACCTGGTCAGCGACCACTATCACTATTGGGAAGAGGGCGGCTGCACCTACCACACCCGCTACAGCTCGTGGGAGATCTCGCGCGGGCAGGAGGGCGACCCCTGGAAGGGGGAAGTGGCCGATCCCGAGATCCCGGAGCACGTGGGCGACCGCGCTGGCCCCAGTTGGGGCCAGGATTGGGTCAACCGCAAGTACATGGCGCGCGAGGCGCTCCAGCCCCAGGCTAAAACGTTCGCGATGGGCCTCGAGTTCATGCGCACCAACGCCGCCGCCGACAACTGGTTCCTGCATATCGAGACCTTTGACCCGCACGAGCCTTACTTTACTCAGCAGCACTACAAGGACCTTTACCCTCACGGCTATCGCGGCCCTCACTTTGACTGGCCCCCCTACCGCGAGGTCGTGGAGACATCCGAGCAGGTCCAGCACGTGCGCTACGAAAACGCCGCCCTGATCAGCATGTGCGACGCCCACCTGGGCAAGGTCCTGGACCTGATGGACGAGCTGGACATGTGGCGGGACACCATGCTACTGGTTTGCACCGACCACGGCTTTCTGCTCGGCGAGCACGACTGGTGGGCCAAGTGCGTGCAGCCCTTTTACAACGAGGTGGCCCGCTCGCCGCTTTTCTTCTGGGACCCGCGAACCGGGCAACGCGAGGCGCGTTCGACGGCGCTGGTGCAAAACATCGACTGGGGGCCGACCCTGCTCGAGTTCTTTGGCCTGCCCCTGACCCCGGATATGCAGGGCATCCCGCTGGCCCGCTCGCTGGCCTCGGACAAGCCGCTACGCGAGGGAGTGCTCTACGGCCTGCACGGCGGGCACGTCAACGTCACCGACGGGCGCTATACCTACATGCGCGCGCCGGCCCGGCCCGAGAACCGCCCGCTGTACGACTATACGCTCATGCCGACCCACATGCGCCACACCTTTGGGGTCGACGAGCTGCAGGACATCCAACTGGCCGAGCCCTTTTCCTTCACCAAGGGCTGCCGGACGATGAAGATCGCCGCCGGGCGCGACGGCTGGCGCGACGTGCACCGTTTTGGCACGCTGCTCTTTGACCTGCAGGCCGACCCAGCGCAGGAACACCCGATCGCCGACCCGCAGGTCGAGCGGCGGATGGTGGCCTTGCTGACCCGGCTGATGCGCGAGAGCGACGCCCCACCCGAGCAGTTCGAGAGGCTGGGGCTGGATGTTTGACTGGATGGGCCAAGGGGTGTAAAATAGAGCCCGATCGACCATCGGTGAATGAGTGAAATGACCCGTTCGAGGTGACCAGTGCCACTATACGAATACCATTGCGCGAACTGTCAAGCCACGTTCGAGAAACGGCGGCTGATGAGCCAGGCCGATGAGGCCACCGCCTGCCCCCACTGCGGCGATACGCACGCCAGCCGCGGCCTGTCGCGGTGCGCCGCCTTTAGCAAGGGCAGCGACGGCACCAGCCAGGCGGTGTCGGGCAGCGGCGGCTGCGCCGGTTGCGCCGCGCACTCGTGCGCATCCTGCTCGCACCATTAGCGCCACCCGCGCGCACGACCCGGCACGCAGTACTCGGTACGCAGCACTCAGTACGCACTGATCAGTCCGCAATCCAAAATCGACCCACCCTCCACCCTAGAAAGGACTCTGAGCAATGAAACTCTCCTTTACCACCCTGGGCTGCCCCGGCTGGACGCTGCGCCAGATCGTCGAGAACGCTGTCAGCATGGGCTATGACGGCGTCGACCTGCGCGGCCTGCTCGACCAGATCGACGTCACCCAGCGGCCCGAGTTTTCGACCCACCTGACCGAGACCAAACAGCTCTTTGCAGACCACGGCGTCGCCATCTCGGGCCTGGCCCTCTCCTCCCGTTTCGCCGTGCCCGACCCTACCGAGCTGGGTAAGCAGATGGACGAGCTGCGCCGCAACATGGAGCTTGCCGCCAAGCTCGACGCCCACATCGTGCGCGTCTATGGCGGGCGCGTGCCGGAGGGCTATACTGTCGACTCGATCATGCCCATCGTCGTCGAGAACCTGCGCCAGGCCGGCGATGAGGCAGAAGAGTACGACATCACCCTGGCCCTGGAGACCCACGACGACTGGACCGATTCGACCGTGTTTGCCCGGCTGATGCGCGAGGTCGATCACCCGCGCGTGCGCGTGCTGTGGGATCTGCACCATCCCTTCCGCACCACGGGCGAGGCGCCCGAGCTGACCTATGCCAACCTGGCCCCCTACACGGTCAGCACCCACGTCAAGGACTCGCGGCCCACCGCGTTTACGCGGCCCGACCCGGCCGCACGTGGCGGGCACACCTATGTGCTGCTGGGCGAGGGCGACGTGCCGCTCAAGACCATGCTCGACCTGCTCGTCGCCGGCGGTTACGACGGGTATGCCATCCTGGAGTGGGAAAAGCGTTGGATCCCAACCCTGGCCGAGCCCGAGACCGTCTTTCCGCAGTACGTTAACAAGATGCGCGAGTGGGGATTTTAGTCACTATACCCGGTATGAAATATGCGTGATGCGTGATGCGTGATGCGTGATGCGTGATGCGTGACGCGTAATGCGTGATTTTTGCAAAGGAGCAGCTAATTGGCACGCCCGATGATTCCAATCTCGCCAGGTATGAAAATCGCCTACCAGGCCCCGCCCGAGCCGACCCAGGACGACGTTGGCTTCATCCGGCGCATCGGCGTCGACTATGTCGTGCTGTGGACGCGCAGCGACAAGGCCAGCGCCGCCTATTACGCCAGCCGCAAGGCGCTGTACGAAGCAAACGGGATCCAGGTCTATGGCTTTGGCAACACCGATGTCCACAACCAGGACGCCATCGTGCTCGGCCTGCCCGGGCGCGACGAGAAAATCGAGGAATACAAGCAGCACATCCGCAACCTGGGCCAGGCCGGCATCCCCTACACCACCTACGCCCACATGGCGAACGGCATCTGGAGCACCGAGCGGGAGCCCACGCGCGGCGGGGCGATGGCCCGCGCCTTTGACCTCGACCGCGCCCAATCCGGACACTGGGCCGGCCGGCGCTACGACATGCCGCTGACCCACGGCCGCGTTTACAGCAAGGACGAGATCTGGGCCAATTACGAGTATTTTATCAAGCAGGTCGTGCCTGTGGCCGAAGAGGCCGGCGTGCGCATCGGTATCCACCCCGACGACCCGCCGGTGCCCGAACTGGGCGGCATCCCCCGCTGCATTTTTAGCTCGTTCGACGGCTACAAGCGCGCCCTCGAGATCGCCGACAGCCCCAACGTGGGCATGTGCCTGTGCGTGGGTTGCTGGCTGGAGGGCGGCGACTGGATGGGCAAGGACGTGATGGAGACGATCCGGACTTTCGGCGGGTTGGGCAAGCTGTTCAAGGTCCACCTGCGCAACGTCGACCGGCCGCTGCCGCGTTTTGTCGAAACCTTCCTCGACAGCGGCTATATGGACCTCTACCAGGTGGTCAAAGCGCTGCGTGAGGTCGATTTCAACGGCGTAATGATCCCCGACCACATCCCGCTGATGGACAACGACCACCGCGTCGGCTCGGCCTACAGCATCGGCTATATGAAGGCGCTGCTCGAACGCGCCAACCAGGAGCATAACCAATGACGATCAGGTTTTCCGGTCGCACCCAACCGCTTTACCCGAAATACACGATCCTCGACGCCCTGGAGACCATCAAGCGCGTTGGCTTTGACGGCGTCGAGATCTGTCTCGAAGTCGATGAGCTGGTCCCCGCCGAATTGACGCCGGCACGGATCGAGGTCATCCGCGCCAGGGTGGCCTCGCTGGGGCTGGCCCCGCACGCCGTCGGCTACCACCGCGATTACATCTATGACGATGCGATGTTCGAACAGACCAAGATCGCCATCCACCTGACCCCCACGTTCGGCACGGACATCCTGATCTTTTCCGGCACGCGGCCCCGCCCGGGCGACGACGCGGCCTGGGCGCGCATGCTCGCGCGCACCCGCGAGCTGGTGGCGCTAGCCGAAGAGGCCGGCGTGGTCCTGGCCCAAGAGTTCGAGCCCGCCTTTATCGTCGGCTCGACCGCCGACCTGCTGCGCCTGTTCGAGGCCATCCCCTCGCCTAACCTGGCTGCCAACCTCGACCTTGGCCACGTCTTTTTGTGCGACCCCGACCCGCTGGCGGCGATCCGCCAGCTTGGAACCAAGATCGTACACGGCCACGTCGAGAACATGCGCGTCGGCGTGCACGACCACCTGCCGCCGCACGAGGGTGATATGGACCTGGGCGCGTACCTGCGGGCCCTGGACGAGGTGGGTTTTGCCGGCGGTCTGACCCTCGACCTGTACAAGCAGGACTATGAGGCCATCGCTCCGGCGGCGCTCGCCACCCTGCGTGGCCTGATGGAGTAGCTCGGTGAACGAGTACATCGAGGCTAACAAGCGCAGTTGGTCCACCCTCTCCGCCGACCACTATGCGCATTACCGGGCCATCCTGCTGACCGGCCGCTCGACGCTGAACCAGACCGAGATCGAGGAGCTGGGCGATATCCGCGGCAAACGGTTGATCCACCTGCAGTGCAACACCGGCGCCGACACGATCTCGCTGGCGCGCCTGGGCGCCCAGGTCACCGGCGTCGACCTGGTGCCCGAGAACGTGGCCCTGGCCCGCAAGTTGGCCGCCGAGTTGGGCATCCACGACGCCACATTCATCGAGTCGAACGTGCTCGAGATCATGGACAAACACGCCGGCAAGTACGACATCGTCTATACCACCGAGGGGGTGCTGTGCTGGCTGCCCGACCTGGCCTTGTGGGCGCGCAACGTGCGCCATCTGCTGGCCGACGACGGCTTTTTGTACCTCCTGGACAGCCACCCCTTGTACATGATCTGGGACGAGGAAAAGCTGCCCGAGCTGGCCGTCAAGTACCCGTACATGCTCAAGAACACCGACCGCGACGAGTGGATCGGCGGCTATGCCGCCACACCGCGGCAGGCCACCAACTATTCCTGGATGTACACACTCGGCGAGATCGTCACCGCCCTCAGCCGGGCCGGCCTGCACATCGAGTGGCTACACGAATTCGATTGGCTGTTCTTTCAAATCTCACCCACCGGGGCCCAGGTCCAGGACGAGAACGGCAACTGGGTCTTTCCCGAGTACAAGTCCAAACTGCCGTTCACCTTTTCGCTCAAGGCCACCGTACGCTAGTCCCATGCCGGACCCCGGAGCGCCGGAGCCACCGGAAGAGGAGACTGCATGAAGACAATACGTTGGGGGATCATTGGCTGTGGCAACGTCACCGAGGTCAAAAGCGGGCCGGGGTTCCAAAAGGCTCAGCACTCGGCCCTGGTCGCCGTGATGCGCCGCGACCGGGCGCTGGCAGAGGATTACGCCCGGCGCCACGGCGTGCCGCGCTGGACAAACGACGCGCAGGCGCTGATCGACGCCCCCGAGATCGATGTGGTGTATGTGGCGACGCCGCCCGCGTTCCACATGGACTATACGCTGCGCGTCGCGCGGGCGGGCAAGCCGGTTTACGTGGAAAAGCCGATGGCCCGCACCCACGCCGAATGCCAGGCCATGATCGCCGCCTGCCAGCAGGCCAGGGTGCCGCTCTTTGTCGCCTACTATCGCCGCCGCCTGCCCCGCTTTCTCAAGGCCCAAGAGCTGGTCGCCTCCGGGGCGCTCGGCGAGGTGCGTTTTGTGGAGGTCACCCTGTACCAGCGCCCGCCGGCCGGCGGGTACGACCCGCAGAAGCTGCCGTGGCGCGTGATCCCGGCGATCGCCGGCGCGGGGCTTTTCCTCGACCTGGCCTCCCACACCCTGGATGCCCTGGATTTTATCCTCGGGCCGATCGCTCAGGCGAAGGGGTTCGCCTCCAACCAGGCCGGGCTGTATGCCGCCGAAGACATCGTCAGCGGGACCTGGACCCACCAGACGGGCGTGCACGGCCTGGGCGTGTGGTGTTTTGCCGCCCACGCCAACGAGGACCGGATCCACATCGTCGGCGACCAGGCTGCGCTCTCCTTTTCGACCTTTGGCACAGAGCCGCTGCTGCTGGTCGCCCGAGACGGATCGCAGACTCAGTGTCCGGCCGACACCCCGCCGCACGTCCAGCAGCCGTTGATCCAAACCATCGTCGACGAGCTGAACGGCGCCGGCACCTGTCCCAGCAGCGGGGTTAGCGCGGCGCGCACCAGTTGGGCGATGGACCAGATGTTGGCCGCCTACCGCGCGCAGACGGGCCAGCCGGGCGCGATCGCAACCTAACCCAGGCAGATCCAGGTCGCCTGGCTGTCGGTGCGCAGGCCGTGCGCCACCTGCGGGTCGATCACCGCCAGATCGCCGGGCCCCACGGCAGTGTCGACGCCGTCGAGCGAGACCGTCGCCGTGCCGTCGATCACGAACCACAGTTCGGGCGCCGCGTGCTGGTGCGGTTTAAACGGGTTGTCGGGCGTGGTCACCCGGACCACGAAATGGTTGGTGACGATCTGCCGCCCGCCCAGGTCGTAGGGGCGGCGGCCGTTCACCAGCGCAATGTCGTTTGCTTTGATGATCATGGTTGGTCCTTTCCAGACCCTAAGGGTTTTTGGAAACCCTTAGGGTCTCCTATGAGGAGACAAGACATGGCCGTCCTTGAAAAACTCAACGTTGGTATCGTCGGCGCGGCTGGACGCGGGGCCAGCTTCCGTGCCCCCTTTGACGCCCACCCCATCGCCCGCATCCACGCCGTGTGCGACATACGCCAGGAAGCGCTGGCCGAAGCGGCCCAGAAACTCGGCGCGACGGAAACCTACACCGACTATGCCGACATGCTGGCCCACTCGGACATCGACGCCGTGGTCATCGGCACACCGATGCAGTTCCACGCCCCGCAGGCGATCATGGCCCTGGCCCAAAACGTGCACGTGCTCAGCGAGGTGACCGCCGGCGTCTCGATGCAGGAATGCCAGGCGCTGGTGCGGGCCGCGAAGCATTCAAAAGCCATCTACATGATGGCCGAGAACTATACCTACACCAAACCCTGTGTTTTGGTCAAAGAGCTGGTGCGACGTGGGCTGTTCGGCGAGGTCTATTACGCCGAGGGCGAATACCTGCACGAACTAAAAGAGCTGAACGAGATCACCCCCTGGCGCCGCACCTGGCAGACCGGCATCGACGGCGTCACCTACGGCACGCACAGCCTGGGGCCGGTCCTGCAGTGGCTCAACGCCGGACCGCAGGCGCCCGACCGCGTGGTTCGGGTGTGCGGCGAGGGCAGCGGGCACCACTATCGCGACCCCCGCGGCGCCCTATACGAGAACCAGGATAGCAGCGTGATGCTGTGCAAGACCGCCCGCGATGCCCTGATCAAGATCCGCGTCGACATGCTCTCCACCCGCCCGCACGCCATGCACAACCACTGCTTGCAGGGCACCAAAGGCTGCTACGAGTCGGCGCGCTGCCCGCAGGAACGCAACCGCATCTGGCTGGCCGACCTGTGTCCCAACGAGCACAGTTGGCTCGACCTGGCCGACCTGGAAGCGGAATACCTGCCCGAGATGTGGCGCAACCCCTCCGAACAGGCGCTCAAGGCCGGGCACGGCGGCGGCGACTATTTCGAGGTCCTCGACTTTATCTGCTGCATCCTTGATGGCGCCCCCTGCCCGATCGGCATCCATGAGGCCATGGACATGACCTTGCCGGGGCTGATCAGCCAGGCCTCAGTGGCCAACGGTGGCGCCTGGATGGATGTGCCCGACTCCCGGAACTGGTGATTGCGCAGGTCACGTTTGCAACGTGACACCTTCAGTTAAAACCAGCTTCAGCCCCCAGTCCTCATCGGACGGGAAGGGCGGCAGCGACAGGTACGTGTTCGCTTTGGCTGCCAACGTGCCGGCGTCGATCCACTCGCCCGTGCGCGGGTTGAACCACTGCCCAGCATAGCTGCCGTTCGGTCGCAGGCCGCGGACCGTAGCTGGCGGGCAGCCGGCCTCGAAATACAGCAGCGCCAGGCCCCGGTCCGGCGTGCGCGCGCAAAAGGCCCAGCCACGGTTGCCGTTCGCCGGCCCAGACTTGTTCGGCGTCACCCATTCGGCGTTGGGCACCAGCTCCTGGTAGCGTTTCCCTTCCGACATGGCAAAGGTGCGCAGGTGCTGCAACTGCCCACCCGAACGCCACTGCAGCGCCTCCCACATCTTGACCGGCGCCGCCTCCTCGATGTCGCCGCCCCACAGCGCGTTGGCGCCATAGATGTGCCCGGCCAACCCGCCCGATAAAAAGCTGCCGTACATCGCCGCGCGGCAGTACAGGTCATCCTCCGCAGAGCCGCCCTCCGCCGCCAGGTGCGGCGGCCAGCCGGCATAATACGGCTCGCCATTCA
The DNA here is from genome assembly GCA_016926595.1 of Anaerolineae bacterium. Next base: position 3,835 of record JAFGOG010000177.1, on the reverse strand, counting down.
GCGCCGGCCTGGGCGGGTCGACCTCGTGATAGATCTCGGTGAGGTGCCAGCACACATTGTGGTCGCGCCGGTTGCCCACCTGATGCAGGCCAAGCCAGGCGGCGCTATCAAAGTTGAGATAGGTCGAGCCGCTGGCATTGCACGACAGCAGGCTGCCGAAGGGCGGCATGCCGTACCTGTCCAGCCACAGCGCGATCGGCTCCAGGTAGCCACGCGACGGGATCGACATCCCTTCCCAGTCAAAGTGGATCGGGCTGAGGATGCAGCAGTTGGCCTGGTAGCGGGCGAACACGTACTGGATGGTGCGCGCGTACGAGGCGGGCCAGTCATAATACCGCTTCCAGGGAAGGCTCGCGTCGCGCCGCGCAACCTCGATGAACGGCGTGAACCCGTGCGCGTTCAGATAGTCGATCTTGCGGTCCATGAACCGGAAATAGGCCGGGTTGATCCGGTCCATGTCGGGAAAAACGTCCTCATAACCGGGCACCTTGCCCGGGAAGAGAAACGGACGGCCGCCTTCGTTGTGCATGTCCTTGGCGCTGTCGCTGCCAGCCTGCGCCCAGGCGCTGCGCACGCCCATGTCCCGCTCCCGGTCCAGCCAGATCGTCGGCGGATACCCGTCGTTGGCCCACGCCGGCAGCGCAGCCAGGATGGCGATCAGGTTGTATCCCTGGGCTTGGCGATAGTGGACCATGTCCTTGAACCCCATACTGGGGCCGACCGGGCGCGGTTCCTCGTCGTCGTACCAGGGATAACGAAAGGTCGGCGCCGACCACCAGGTATCGCCCAGCAGGAAACAGGGCGTGCCGTCGGCGTATTCGAGGGCATGGCCGTTGGCCGTCGCCCGCAGCATGCCGCGCCGACAAGCATTTTGGGCCTTTTCCGCTTCGGTCCACGCCGCCGCCACAAAACGGCCGGCCTGCCCGTTCAACCTACCGTCCGCCTGGTTGGAGCCACTGCGCCAGGTCCATTCGCCCGGCGCGGTGGCCATCACCCGCACGCGGAACAGGTCCTCGCCGTCCCAAAAGCCATAGACACGTTTTTCAAAACCGGGGCCGCACAGGTCGACCCAGGCGTCGACTTTGGTATATGGGTTGTCGTATCGCTGCTGCGCCCGCAGGACGATCTCGACCTTTTCCCAGACGTGGACCTGCTCTGCGGTCATGTGCATCAGCCTTTCCTTGTCGATGAGGGCAACCACAAGGGATTGACCCTACAGGGATAACTAGAGCGCTTCGTCGTAACGGCTGGGCCGTACGCCATTCTCACGGCAGTACCGGATAATCCGCGGATCGGTAAACATGCGCCGCTGCCAATCGCGTTCGGGGCCGATCACCTCGCCGGGATAGCCCTCGTGCCCCAGGGCGCGCATCTCGTCGTTGTCGTAGGCTGGGTGCCCGACCACCACGTACCGGCCCGGGCCGGCCGCTTCCAGGCGGGCGATCACCTGCTCGACCGGGTCGCCCTCGACGGAAATGCGCGGCAGCCCCTGGAAAAAGCGGCTGTTGACCAATCCCTCGCGTTCGCACCACGCGTCAAAGGCCTCACCTAGCCCGTCCGCCACCCGCTCAAAGGCCATGTGTTTGTCGGCGTAACGGATATCGAACCCAAGCGCGCGGGCGCGGTCGAGCTGGGCCTGCAGTTCGGCCATGATCTCGTCGACGCCCGCGCCATGCTCGCGCACGGCCCGCGTGGTCTGGAAAAAATGGCCGTGTACGTCGACCAGCGAGGACACCCGCTCAGGCGGCAGCACCGGCCCCCAGCGCACGTGATCCCATTCAGCGGTGATGGTGCAGTGCAGGCCGCAGCACAGCCCGCGTTGGCCGGCAAGCAGCTCAGCCGTCTCGCCGATCGCCGCGCAGGGCGCCATCACCGAGGTGTTTTTGAGGATGCCGTTCTGGTAGGCCTCCAGGATAGCGACGTTGGCCGTGTGGTTGCTGCCGGCGTCGTCGCCACGGGTGATGAGGTAAAACCGATCTAGCGTGATCATCTTTGCTCCTTGGGTGTAGATACTAGTCCCGAGTTTGTCGCCGACATCGACGTTCCGGTATCTATTCTAAACCAAACGTTCTCTATCTCATCAGCGCCATCAGAATCAACCACGTCCAGCCGAAAAACGACCTCGTTTTCTATCAAACCACTATCACCCCTAAAAGCCGGATCGTGATTGTGATTCTTGCCGTCACTTTCTGCCGGCACCAATTCATTATCGCCGTTTCTTAACTCCAACCCACCATCAACCGGATTTAGAATTGGATTGTGATTAACGCAAGTTTCCAACGGCACGTTACCAGACTGCGACCAGATCGATACCGAGCAAACGGGCGGCACTGTGTCCACAGCCCGTAACCGTGAATAATAAGTCCCCGCCGGTAGGGAAGTGGTATACCGGCAAACACCCCCGCCACTACATCCAAAAGTTGCCGCCGGCATAAAACCGTTATTAATATAAATCCCCGAAGTCGAATAAATATCCGCTTCGTAATCTGTCACCTCGCTAATCGCATCCCACTGCCAGGTAATAGAGCCATTTCTGGCCACCGGAGCACAAATCGGAGCCGGAGGATCCCGCGGCGCCGGTGCCACACACACTCCCGGAAGAGGTGTTGGCGTATTGGTTCGTGTCGGCGTTCTTGTAGGTGTTGGTGTTATTGTTGGTGTGGCGGGAACAGGTGTCGACGTTCTTGTCGGTGTTCTTGTCGGTGTCCTTGTTAATGATCCAGTCGGCGTTCTTGTTGCTGTCGGCGATCCGGTTCGGGTGTTGGTCGGCGTATTAGTTCGTGTATTTGTTCTTGTCGGTGTCCTTGTTAGTGATCCAGTCGGCGTTCTTGTTACTGTCGGCGATCCGGTTCGGGTATTAATCGGCGTATTCGTCTTCGTCGGCGTATTAGTCGGCGTATTCGTCTTCGTCGGCGTCTTCGTCGGCGTATTAGTCGGCGTGTTTGTCTTTGTCGGTGTGTTACTTACCGACAACACCGACAACGACCTGTTGTCGCTGCCGCTGCAAGATACCCAGTCAGTACAAGTATACGGACCGCCTTCATATGTACACAGCATATTACCTGAACATCTTCTCGGTAACCCTATCACCCCACAGTGAAATCGATACGATCCCGCCGGTAAGGATAGACTCCTTGATCCCGGGTTACAAGTTAAACCATTAGTTGACGTACACTGACCAACAGTATAAAAACGAAAATTACTCACCACCGCCGACCAGGTCAGTTCCCCCGGTGCCGGATTTATGGCCGACCCATCTGTTCTATATACCCACGTTCTGACCGTGTCACTGCCCGAAATATAAGCATTGCCCCAAAAATTAACCACCACCGTCGACCCCACACTAACACTTGTAGAAGACAAAGTCATTGAACAAGTCTTCGGCCGCGGTGTTGGTGTGTTTGTTGGCGTTGGTGTCGGCGAACAGATCTTCTTACCACAACAAATTACGCCACAACTAACCAAAGGACAAATACCCTTACAAACGCTACTCATGTCGCCACAAGCCGGTGTACAACCAGGTACCGGCGTCGGCGAATTCGTCGGCGAAGGCGAAACCCCCGGCCTCGGCGTGCTCGTCGGATTTACCCACGAACAACCACCACTATAAAGACAAACACCACTACACGGGTTATTACAAGCAGATTCATTTCCTTTTAGAGAACAATCACCAAACTCACCTTGACCCGTAAGAGAGCACGAATGAAAATAACAGTCATATGCATTCCAATCGCCACAACATTTAGAACACTAAGAATCTATCCGGAAATTCGCTTGAGTTGATGAAAAAGGCGTTCCTCGCTATACATGGGGTATCACCGAACCCATTGAAAGC
>JAFGOG010000176.1 GCA_016926595.1 Anaerolineae bacterium | reverse complement strand
GGTCTCGCCTCGGCCTTGGACTATGCCCACGAGCGGTCGATCATCCACCGGGATGTCAAGCCGGCCAACGTCATGCTGCGCATCGAAGAGGGCGGGCGAGGCGATCCCACCCCCACCCCAGTCCTGACCGACTTTGGCGTGGCCAAGATCCTGGAGGGCGTCCAGTTTACCGGCACCGGCATGACCATCGGCACCCCTGATTATATGGCGCCCGAGCAGGGCAGTGGCCAGGAAGTGACGTGCAGTGCCGACCTCTACTCGCTGGCCGTGATCTTGTACGAGATGCTGGCCGGAGAATTGCCTTTTACCGCCGATACGCCTGTCGCCGTCCTGCTGCAGCACATCTCGGCTGCACCGCCGCCCGTCCACCTGCGCGCGCCCGACCTGCCGCCGACCCTGGACAGGGTCCTCGAGCGCGCCCTGGCCAAAAAACCGGAAGACCGCTATCCCAGCGGCGCCGCCCTCGTGGAGGCCGTTCAGCAAGCGTGGGGGCTGACTCCCCCTGTGCCGCACGCCTCTGGCGGACGCCTCGGAGAGCCTGGCTCGCCCCGGAGATTTCCATGATCAGGCGCAGCGTCACATATGGCCTGCTGGTCGGGCTGGCCCTGGTCGTGGCCAGCCTTTACCCCCTTTTCGCCGTTTGGGTCTATCCGCGCGTTCTACACACCCCCTGGCCTTCCCCGCCCAACGCCCTTCGTACCCTGTTTCTCGTCATCAGTTGCCTGGCAGCCGCGGTCGCCTTCGGCCTCGCCGGCAGCCTGGTCGTCATACGGAGCCGGATCACCTCCCCCATCCAGGGCCTCAGAGCCGGCGCCATCAGCGGCCAGGTAGCCGCCCTCGTCTTTTATATCCTGTTGGTCTCACCCACTTACGGCCTCCTCTCAGCCGCCCGCCTGTGGGCAGATCTTGATCCCATACTTCAGCAGGCAGTTCCGGCAGGTGAGCCGCTCCTGCGCTTTGCCTACGGCTTGCTGCGCAGCTCGCTCAATCAGCTTGGCCTGTGCTTGCTGGCCGGCGCCGTCGTCGGCGGCCTGGAAGGCGTTTTTGTTGGCTTGCTGCGGCGCCGCAGCCTTCCCTCCAACCTCTCTCTGGTCGAGGCAATCGCCGACCCTGAGCCGCGCCGCCGTTGGTTTACCTACCAGGATGACGTGTGGGGAGCCGGCCTGCTTGCCGGCCTGATCAGCGGTGTCGTGCTCTGGATCTGGGAGACGATCGTCGTTTTCAGTGGATTGCGGGAGAACTGGCCCCAACTGCCGGCCCTCATCGTCGACCGCGGGAATCCGGTCTTGCAGGCGTTGCTCAGCCAGACCTTTGCCGATCTGCTGTCGCCGCTGCTGCTGCTGGTTGTGCTGGGGACAGGCGCTTTGGCCGTGCTCCTGCTCCACGATCCGCCGCGCCGCCACTTGTCCCGCTTCCACGCCGTCCTCCTGTCGGGTGTGGTCGCGGCTGTGCTCCTGTTCCTGGCCGTGGGGCGGGACCTCAATTTTGTTTCTGGCCTGTCCCGCTATTGGGCGCTCGGCTATATCCATGAAGCGCAGCCTTTGAACCCCAGCGGGGATGTCGTCCTTACCCCCGACGACCTGGCGGTGTTACGCGCCTTTGTTCATGCGCCCAACCTGTCGTTGCCCCTTTTCTACTTGTTGCCGCTGGGGGCGCTAGCTGCCCTCCTGGTCGCCGCTGTCATCTGGATCGCCCCGCAGGCAGCGTTCTACGGCCTGGTGCTGCCCAAAGTGTTCAAGAGACCGGTGGACCGCGCCGGCCGCATTGCGCACGCCCTGCACAGTGAGCCGTCTATCCTGCTGCCGCGCATCTATCGCCTTTTTGGAGAGGATGCCCACACCCTTCAAGTCCTGCCGCATCTGGCCTTCATCGTCAAGGACCCACCCGCCAAGCAGGTCACCGCTGCCTATCACACCTTGGTCAGCCGTCCCGATCAGATGGGGCAAGCGATGGCGATCATCCGCCAGACCCTGGCCGAGCAAGGATCGTGGCGGTGGCGGGTCGAGGTCGGTGAACTATACCGCGTCCTGGAAGACGGGCTCGCGGTGAAAACACTGGATCAGATCCTGGCTATTGAGCCGCCCCCCCAGGAAATCACTTCATCACTGCCGGTGCTGCTGGCCAAGAGCTGCGAGGGCCTCGGCCGGGTCTTGGCTGAGCTGGGAAAAGTGGAGCGCGTGGACGACCTGGGCACCAAGATCATCTTTCTCAACAGCACTCAGGCTGCCTTGCTAGACCTGCGTCGTTACATCAACCGCGATGGCCAGGCCTGCCGGGCGTGCGCTACCCTCTATCCGGAGGTCGGCATCCTGGAGGCGCTGCTGGACCACTGGCAGGGGTTGATTGGCAAGGCCACCCAAGACCTGCAGGGCCGGGCCAACCTGCAGTTAGAGCTCAAAGTCCACCGCACCGTCTTTGCACCCCGAGTTTGCGCTTGCCTGGTCGCCTCCAACCAGGGCCTGAACGTCGCTCAGAACGTCCGGCTGCGGCTGACTGACGGGGAAGGCTACCGGGTGCCAGACGGCGCCGAGCAGAGCATCGACATCATTAGCCCCCAGGAGACCCGTGATCTAGAGTTCTGGATAACCCCTGACGCGCCTCGCCGCCTGCGGCTTGCCTGGGAGCTGACTTACGACGACGCCGTGGATACCGGCCGGCGGGTCACCTTCGCCGACGCTCTAGACCTGTCCTCCCCCCTGGACAGCGATCTGCGTGAACAGGATAGGTCGTCCTTCCAGCGTATCTTTCCCATCCCGTACGTTACCGGCACGCCGCTCCGCTCTGGCGAGATGTTCGTGGGGCGGCAGGACGTGTTTGACTTTGTAACTGAGCACCTGTTGGGCGTCTACCAGAATAACGTGATCGTTCTGCACGGCCAACGGCGGACAGGCAAGACTTCGATCCTGTATCGCCTGCGAGAGGTCCTGGCCAGTACCCACATCGCCGTCCTGATCGACATGCAGGGCAAGGCAGCGCGGGGCATGGCCGATTTCCTGTACGCCATCAGCGACGACATTGTCTATGCGCTCGAAAGCCACGGCATACCTGCCGGGGTCGACCTGCCCGAACGAGCCGAGTACGAGGCGTCGCCTGAATTCACCTTTCGCTCTCGCTTTCTCCGGTCCGTGACCGGCCTGCTGGATAACCGCAACCTGCTGCTCATGTTCGACGAGTTCGAAGAGCTGGAAAAACGGGTCGAGGACGGCCGGCTGGAGCCTGAGGTTTTTGACTTTTTGCGCAACCTGATGCAGCACGAATCCCGCCTCGATTTCATCTTCTCAGGCACCCACAAGCTCGAAGAGCTATGCTCTGATTACTGGTCGATCCTGTTCAACATCGCCGTCTACAAGCGGATTACCTTCCTCGACCGCGAGGATGTCCGGAGCCTTGTGACCGAGCCGGTGGCCCCCGCTGGCCTGGAGTATGATCCTCTGGCGGTCGACCGGATCATCCAGGTCACAGCCGGGCATCCTTACTTTACCCAGGTTGTCTGTCACGAGATGGTGGCCTATCACAACGAGACAAGGCGCAATTATCTGACCGCCGGTTGTGTGGATCAGGCACTGGAGCGGATCGTCGAGCGGGGTGAGGCCCACTTTAAGTATATCTGGGCCGGGGCGACGCCTGAGGAGCAGCGGGTAATGCTGGCTGTCACCGATCTACTGCCCGATGCCGACTCGGGCGCCACACCAACGCAGATTGCCGCCGAGCTGGACTGCAAGGGATATGAGCTATCGGAAGAGGATCTGACTCGCGCCCTGGCCCACCTCCAGGCAAAGGACATCCTGGTTCGCTCTGGCCCGCAGAGCAGCCTGTACCGGTTCAAGATCGACCTCATCCGCCGTTGGATCAGCATCAGCAGGCCGGCAGTGGCGGCTATCGCTGCATAATGGGTGATTGACAAAAGCAAACCTTGGTGCTAGAATTTGACTCGTGAGCGTGAAAACCCTGCCGCTGTTGATCATGACCGGCGTGACAGAGGCGAGCGAGCCGGAACAGATGGTGAGCCAGGTCCGCCAGGCGATCACCCTCGACCTAGTGGAGAGGGCGCTGTCTGTGCCCGGCCTCGCCCCCATAGTCGTCGCCACCAACTCGCCGGGCTTGGCCGGGCGGTTGGCCGGCTATGGTCAGCGGATCGCCGTCGATCTAGATGAGCCTGGTGAGCCGTTCCATTTTGGGCGGCGGTTGCTAGGCTTGATCGCCCGCTACGAGGCGGATCGCTGCTTCTACATCGGAGGCGGCGCCGGCCCGCTGTTGTCCGCGGCTGACATGGCGACCATTGCCGGGAGAATGATAGCGGCCGACCGGCTGCTGATCACCAACAACTTTTACTCCTCCGATTGGGCCGCCTTTTGCCCAACCAGCGCTCTGGCAAACCACGCCCCGCCTGACAACGACAATGAGCTGGCTTGGCTGCTGGGCGAAAAAGCCGGCCTGCCAATCCAGGAACTGCCTCGCAACGGCGCCACGCAATTCGACGTGGATACGCCGACCGATCTGCTGACGCTGTCGGTCCACCCCGGCGCGGGAACTCACGCGCGGGCTTGTCTCGACGAAATGGCTTTGGACACGCAAGCGTTGGATGCTGCGCTGCCATTACTACTAGACCGCGATGCCGAGATCCTGGTGGCCGGGCGGGTGGGCGCGCTGACGTGGAGCTACCTGGAACGGGAGACAGCCTGCCGGACTCGGGTTATCTCTGAAGAGCGCGGCATGCGAGCCAGCCGGCGCCAAGCGCAAGGGCAGGTGCGCAGCATATTGGGATATTACCTGGATGCGGTCGGACTGGAACGCTTTTTCCAGGGCCTGGCCACAATGGGCCAAGCGGTCTTGCTCGACAACCGTGTCATCCTGGCTCATCGGGGGCTGTGGCCATCGGCAGCCGACCGGTTTTACTCTGATCTGCGCCGGCCGGCACAGATCAGAGAGCCTTTTTTGCGTGAATTTACTGCGGCAGCCATGGCCGCACCGGTACCCGTCATTATGGGCGGTCATTCGTTGGTGGCAGGTGGAATGTACGCGCTGGTCGAGGCAGCCTGGGCGCGCGGGCGCGATCTCCCGCGACATGTCGTCCCAGCCACGCTGCCGGAGGGTGAGGTCTAGCTACAGAAACTCCTTTGTGGAGATGTGGTAGTGTGGAGGCACGATGGGCAAAAAAGTTCGTAAACATACAATCCTCATCGCCGACGACGAGCCAGAGGTGGTACAATTGGTGCGGATGATACTCGAATGGGAAGGATACAATGTCGTCGCAGCCGCTGATGGAGTGGAAACGCTGGAGCGGGCCGAGATCGACAAACCCGACCTGATCCTGCTCGACGTGCGCATGCCCAAGATGAGTGGCCTGACCGTCCTGGAGCACCTGGCCCGGTCAGAGACGGCGACCATTCCGGTGATCATGCTGAGCGTGGTTACGACGCACCCTGAGGTCCAATCTGCCCTGCAACGAGGAGCCGTCGCTTACTTGACCAAGCCGTTCGAGCTCAAGGAGATGACGCGGTTGGTAAGTGAGGTCCTGGCGATGGACGCCGCCAAGCGGGACATCCGCCGCCAAAAAGCGTTGGAAATGCTTCGAGATTTTCGGTTTTGAGATTCTTTGCTTCCCACAGAACGTTAAAGGATGGCACAATTCATGGCGACCAAAGAGTATTGGGATACCTATTTAGGGGCTGAGATCGGCCTGATAGACCCCGACGTCGACCTGATCATCGGCTTTGAGGAGGAACGGCAGGCGCGCAAGCTGATCATGATCCCGTCCGAATCGATGGCCCCCAAGGCGGTACGCGAGGCGCTGGGCAGTGTGTTCAACAACGTCTACGCCGAAGGCTATCCGCCACTGCGCATGACGCGCGACGACGAGGCGCGGCTGCTGGACTTTCCCCACCAGTTGGCCTATTACCGGCGCTATGCTGACCGCCGCTTCTACAAAGGGGTAGATTACGTCAACTTTGTAGAGACGCTGGCTCAGCGTCGCTGCGCTGCCGTCCTGGCCAACGAGCGGGTCAGCGCCGGCAACATCTATGTCAATGTCCAGCCCTTGTCGGGCGCGGCGGCCAACCTGGCCGTGTACGACACTGTAGTGGAGGTGGGTGACACGGTCATGGGTATGGACCTGTACCAGGGCGGCCACCTGACCCACGGCAGCCAGTTCAACTTTTCCGGCAAGCGCTACCAAGTGGTCAGCTATGGTGTCAGCAAAAAGACCGGGCGGCTCGATTATGATGAGATCCGGGACCTGGCCCGCAAGCACCGGCCCAAGATGATCATCGCCGGTTATACCTCTTATCCCTGGGCGCCCGATTGGCAGGCGTTTGCCGAAATTGCCCACGAGATCGGCGCCGTCCTCCTGGCCGACATCAGCCACCCGGCCGGCCTGGTGGTCGCTGGCGCCTTTCCAAGCCCGGTGGGCGTGGCCGACGTGGTCACCTTCACTACCCACAAAACGCTGTGCGGCCCGCGCGGGGCGGTGATCCTGACCACGAATGAAGAGCTGGCAGCCAAGATCGACATGGCCGTTTTCCCGGGCGAGCAAGGCGGCCCTCACACCCAAAAGTTCGCGGCCATGGCCGTGGCGTTCAAGATCGCCCAAGGCGAACCGTTCCGGCGATTGCAGTGGAAGATTAAGGAGAACGCTGCCGCTCTGGCCGAGGGGCTGAAAAAGCGGGGCCTGAAGCTGGCCTACGGCGGCACAGACAGCCACTTTTGCATGTTGGACCTCAACAGTGTCCCGCACCCAGCGGGGTATCGCGGCTACCAAGGCGCCCTACGCGGCGAGCCGGCCGTGCGCATCCTGGACATGGCCGGTATCGTCGCCAACAAGAACACGATCCCCGGCGACCAAGTGACCGCGTTGGCCATGGGCATCCGCCTGGGCACGCCATGGCTGACGCAGCGCGGCTTTGGCCCGGCCGAGATCGACCAGGTGGCGGCGCTGATCCACAAGACGGTGACCAACATCCACCCGTTCAGCTACATGGGCCTGGCCGGCGAGCTGCCGCGTGGCAAGATCGACCTGGACGTTTTCGAGGAGATCAAGCACGAGGTGGCCATGCTGGCCAGCCGAGGCGCCGCCGAAACGCAGGATAAGGGCTCTGACTATCCCCACTATTGCCAACTGCTCGACACTGCGCCCCGCAGCCGGCCCGCCCTCAAGACAGTCGGTCATCCAGGCGCTGCAGCCAAAGTGGCCGCAGCTCGCAGCGGGGCGGCCCTGCTGGACTGCACCGAGCATGGCCTGCTCCTGGTGAGCGGCGACCGGGCCCAGCCGGCGCTGCAGCAGATTTTGACCAGCGACGTGGCAGGCTTGAAGGAAGGCGAGTGCCAGCTTGAGTTTGCGCTTGACGAGAACGGTCGGGTGATCGACGATGTGTCGATCCTGCGCCTGACCTGTGACAAAAACGGCCGCGATCAGTACCTGATCCTCACCAACCCCGAAAACCACGAGCGGGTCAAGGCCTGGCTGCGGGCCATGGCCGACGGCTACACCCTGTTCGACCAGGCTGACCTGTACGCCAAGGTCGAAGGCCCGCTTGTCGTTGAGGATATGAGCCAGGTGCAGGGGGATGCCGGTCAGCCGCTGGGCGTGTTGGCGCTGTACGGACCCCGGGCGGCCAAGGTGCGCGAGCTGGCGGCGGTGCTGCACGGAACGCCCTTGTCGATTTTCTGTCACAGCGCCGAGCAGGTCGAGCTGGCAGTGCCGCTGCCGCAGTTACAGCATGTGCACGACCGGTTGATCGCCGCGGGTGCGACTTGCGTCGGCATCGAGGCACTGAAGGCGATGCGCGCCGAGGCCAATCTGCCAGATTATAGCTCTGAATCAGGGCGTCCGACCGGCCTGGAGCTGTACAACGCGGGTCACCAGGATCGTTTCGAGCTGCGCAAGCCCTACTTTGTCGGCTGCCACACACTGGACGTCGCCCGCGCCCACCCCGATGTGCCTGAATTCCGGTGGGAGGAGCCCCAGGATGCGCCGCTAAAGCGGACGCCCCTGTACGAGTGGCACAAAGCGCACACCCGCAAGGTGATCCCCTTTGCCGGATGGGAGATGCCAGTATGGTACACCGGCGTGCTCGACGAGCACAATGCGGTGCGCAAGGCCGCCGGCCTGTTCGACGTGGCTCACATGGGCGTGTTTGAGATCGGCGGTCCCCACGCCACCGAATTACTGGACCTGGTGTGCACCAACTATGTGCGTTGGTACGAGCCTGGGGAGAGCTTTTACAGCTATTTTCTCGATCCAGACGGCCACATCATCGACGATCTGTTCGTGTATCGCCGGGGGAAGGATCTGTACCTCATGGTGGTCAACGCCTCCAATGCCGACAAGGACTGGGCCTGGCTGAACGCTGTGAACAATGGAGAGG
>JAFGOG010000175.1 GCA_016926595.1 Anaerolineae bacterium | reverse complement strand
GCCGATCGTCGGCCCGGCGGCATGCCCGTGGTAGCCAAGCGGGTGGGTGTAGATACTCGCCTGGAGCCCTTTGGCTTTGGCTTTATCCAACGCCGCGCGCAGCACCTCGTTGCCCGTGCGCCCGAGCACCATCTCCTCCGCGTGGATATCCTGCAGCCGGTTGCCCGCGGTCAGGGCCTCTTTGAGCCCTGGCGGCACATCGCGCTCGCCGGGCTTGAGCACATAGGCATTCTGCTGCTGGTCGGTAGCCAGCCCCAGGTAGACAAAGCCCACGTCACAGTGCAGCACATCGCCGGGCAAGATCAGCTCGCGTTTGTCCTGGGCGTCAAACCGCTGCCCTTGCGCCTGAATCTCGACGTCCGGCTGGAACCAGGCGTACAGCCCCAGATCGGCTATGGTCTGGCGCATCCACCACGCCACGTCCTCCGTTGTCGTGACCCCCGGCTGGATCACGCGGCTGGAAAACGCTTCGGCGATCAGCGCGTGCCCCATCTCCACGATCCCCGGGTAGACGATCCGCTCGGCTTTTATGCGCCGCTCCAGCCAGCCGATACACAGCCGCCCGGCCCCGCGCACCCGGCCCATCAGCTCGTCGCCCAGCGCGGCGGCGATGCGTTCGTGCTCGCTGTGCGTCAACCCATCGCCCAGGGCAAAGGTCTGGCACACATTGAGGCCGATGACCTGCGGCTGGCGCTCGGCCACGACCCGCGCCAGGCATGCGTGTTGCTCTTCTTCGTCCGGGTTCCAGGCCGACCTGTACAGATCGCCAAAGCCATAGCGGTCCAGCGCCAGCCGGTCCACGCGACCATCCGGCTGCAAGCTAAAGACCAGGATCGTCCGCCGCCGCGCCGACATGGCCGGCTGCGGCAGCAGGGTCATCACCACCGGATCCTCGTTGTACTCGCGGGCGACGACGATCCACATATCGAACCCCTCGCGCCGCATCAATTCAGGCAAAACACGGTCCAGCCGCTGTTCCAGCCAGCGGTTGTGCACCCGCACCTGCTCGCGCAGCGGCAGGATCTTGAATCGATATCTATCCACACTTTCCAGCATAGCCCCTCCACCAACGACCATAGGGATCCCCAACTTGTTGGGGCCACACCTGCGCCTCACCCGATCTAAATCTTCCAAAACGCATCGATCGGCTGCTGATAGGCATCGATCCGGCCCGCCAACACGTCATCAAACTTGACCGGCTCGCCGGCCGTAGCCGACTCGTAGCAGCACTCGCACAACGCCTTGGCCCGCAGCCCGTCATAGCCATCCATCTCCGGCTTGCGGCCGGTGGCGATGGCATTCACAAAATCCCACACCTCGATCGCAAACCCATCGGTCGAACCATAGGGGAACAGCCGTGACTTGTCTTGCTCAGAAAGGCTGGCCATGTACTCGGCCAGGATCTGGTCACTCGACCATTCACTGCCATCAACCAGCACGGCCTTTCCGCCACCCTGAAACGGATGGAAGACAAACCCCAGATCACGCATCGTGCCCTTGCTGCCGTAATAGTCGCCGGCTCTCACGCCTTGCTCGTGCAGCGCGCGCGAATAGCTCCAGGTCACGTGCAGCCCACTCTTGAAACGGATCACGGCGTGCCATGTGTCCTCCACGTCGACCGGCGCCGTACCCACCACCGGCGCCCCTTCGACCATGCGGTCGTCATAGGTGTTCATCGTACAATAAACCTGGTCTACATCGCCAAACAAGACCTGGATCATGTCACCAAAATGTGCGCCGCTGTCCATGATCATGCCGCCGCCGGTCAGCGCCTTGATCACCCGCCATTTGGTCGCGTAATGGGTCATGTCAAACGGCCCATAGTTGATCGCCTGGATGGTAACCAGCCGCACATCGCCGATCAGACGCCGTACGTTGATCGCCCATTCACAGGCTCGCGCCGTCGGATAGCGGCGAATGTTTTCACCCGTTGCCAGCACGCGGCCGTATTTCTCAGCCACCTCGATGATCCGCTTGCTGGCCCGGATCGTGATTCCCAATGGCTTTTCGATCATCACGTCGATACCATTCTCCAACAGCGGGATCGCCACCGTGTGATGAAAACAGTGTGGCAGACACAGATCGGCCGCCTGGGCGATCCCGGCCTTGATCAGATCGGCGATGTCCGTCAACACGACCGGCTGCGTGCCCTGAAATGCGGCGATCTCTTGGGCTCGCAACACAGCGCTTGCCTCGTTGACATCGCAGCACGCCGTCACCTCAAATTCGCGGCATCCTCTTTGCACCAGATCGTGATAACCCGTCACATGGGCTCTCGAGATGCCACCACATCCTACCAGTGCCAGTTTAATCGTCATGTCGCTCCTCTAGCAATAACTCGAGAATGATCTCTGCCTACACCTCGGCAACGATCAACTCGTCCAGCGTGCGTTTGGGCACGTGATGCACCTGATCGGCATCGCGATAGTACCTGGTGTCGCCATCGGCGCCCATGTCTTCAAGCACCACCTTTTCCACGGGTTTGCCCAGCGCCAGGATGAGCGCGATCTCGTACCGGGCCGGTATATCGAGCGCCGCGCGCAGGCCGTCGCGGTCGATCGAGCCAATCATGCACCCACCCAGCCCCTTTTCCGTCGCGCCGAGCATGATCGATTGGGCAGCGATGCCATGGTCGCAGCCCACCGAACTGCTGACCTCGTTATCACCCAGGATGATGATGTACCCCGTTGGGCGCTCGCCCTCCGCCGGGCCTGGCCAATCCTTCAGATAACCGGCCCACCGGGTATGCGGAAACACCCTGGCGTTGGCTTCCGGGTCACACACCAGCATAAACTTGAGCGGCTGGCGGTTTGAGCCGGAAGCCGAGAACCGCGCCAGATCGACCAACTCGCGCAGCGTTTCGCGCTCGACCGGCACGCTTTCGTCAAAACGGCGATAGCTTCGGGTCTTGATGACCAACTCTTTGAGCATGGATTCCTCCTCTACGAGATAACATACCGACAGGCATCATCTCACTCCCTTGCCGTAGGGGCGGGTCTTGTACTCGCGCCGCGAGATGATACACACCGGGGATATTGAGTGGCACGCGGTCTATTGTAGCACAAGTCAAGGCAGAGACAAATCTCTTCTTGACAGGCAGGCCAGACAGGACTATATTGAACGGCATCTATAGTAAACTGTACACGGAACAGTTTTTGGCCCACGCCTGAAAAGGACTCCAGATGAGCACCATCACTACATTAGGATGCAAACCAACCCTCGGCGAAGCCATGGCCTACTATCGCCGCCCGGATATCCTGCAATTCCTGCTCGACACGAGTCGCGTTCGGCCCGTCGTCCTGCCGCCATCGAGCCGCTCATCCGCCGCCTGGCTCGCGACCCCGATTCCAAGGTCCGTGCGCTAAGCGCCGATGCCCTGCTCCAGATCGGCCCGGTGGCCGTCGTCCCACTGCAGCAAGCCCTGCAAAACGAGGCTCTCTTGGGCAAATACCGCCAACTCCTGGCTCGCAGCGTATTGACCAGGTTGGGTGTAGACATCCAGGGTCGATCCCCTCAGTAGACAAACACGCCGCCCCGTGGTATACTTGATCATAGATATTCCAACCTGGAGGCAACCAGACCATGCAAGGGGCTCCCTACGTCATACTGCTGTTTGCCGGCGTGATCGTATCGTTTGCTTCGTCGATATATGCCTGGATCCGCTATCCCATTCCCGGCGCCAGGATCGGCGCCATCATCGGCCTGGGCGCTACCCAATGGATGTTGGGCTATGCCCTCGAACTGGTCACCAACGACCTGACCCTGATGATCTGGCTAAACAACATCCAATACGTCGGCATCGGCGTCGTGCTGCTGGGCTGGCTGCTTTTTATCCTGCATTACACCGGCCACGAGCGCTGGATCACACCCCGCACCGTGGCCTTGCTGCTGATCGAACCGATCCTGATCGTGACCCTGGTCTTTACCAACCCCTACCATCATCTGGTCTGGGGGCCGGCCACCCTGATCTGGAGCAATAGCTTTAGGGTCCTCGTTCACGACCACGGGATCGCCTATTGGTTCCACATCGCCTATACCTATGCCCTTCACACGCTGGAAACCATGCTGCTGCTCCAGATGTGGAGCCGCTCGCCGCTCTTGCAGCGCCGCCAGGTCACCCTGGTCCTGCTCGCCATGCTCATGCCGCTGCTCGGCAACATCGTGGTCCAACTGGGGCTAAACCCCTGGCCGCACGTTGACATGACCCCGTTGTTTTCCCACGCGGCCTATCTGACCTTGTTCACCATGCTTTTCTACCTGCGTGTGGAAGACATTGTGCCCATCGCCCGTACCCTGGTGGTGGAGAGCATGAGCGACGGCGTCATCGTCCTCGACGAACACGACCATCTCATCGACATGAACGCCGCCGCCCAACGTATCACCGGCGCCGGCCTTCAAGCCATGCTGGGAACCCGGATCGGCGCGGCCGACCTGGTGTGGCAAGATCCGCTCAGACGATCGGCCCGGCTGCGCCGCCCTGGAGAACCGCGAGAGGCCGCCCCCGACCAGACCGTCGACTCATTCCCACCGGCTTTCGAGGTCACCCTTCCCGATGGCCAGACAGAACGCATCTATGATGTCCAGGTCTCGCCGGTCCGCGACTGGCGGCGCCGCCTCACCGGCCGAGCGGTCGTCCTGCGCGATATCACCGATCGTAAGCGCCAGGAAGCAGAACAGCAGGAGATGACTGACATGCTGGAACGCGCCCGCCGCCTGGAATCAGTGGGCATCCTGGCCGGCGGCGTCGCTCACGATCTCAACAACATCCTCAGCCCGCTGGTCGCCTATCCCGACCTGATCATGATGGACCTGCCCCAGGACAGCGGCATCCGCCAGGACCTGGCGCAGATCAAACGGTCAGCTGAGAAAGCCTCAGCGATCGTCCAGGATCTGCTCACCCTGGCCCGGCGCGGCACCTACCATATGACCCTGCTCAACCTCAACCTCGTCGTCGAAGCCTATCTGACCGCGCCATCCTTTTCTGCCTTAAAAGCACGCTATCCCCAGGTCGCGGTCAGCGCCGACCTCTGTCCGGATCTGCCGAGCATCTCCGGCTCCGAACCGCACTTGAGCAAGGCGCTGATGAACCTGGTGATCAACGCCTTTGAAGCGATGCCCGATGGCGGTGAACTGACCATCTCTACGGCTCACCAGAGGCTCGATGAACCTTTCACCGGCTACGAAGAGATAGACGCCGGCGATTACGTGGTTCTGAGCGTGCAGGACACCGGCACCGGCATTCGGAACCAGGATCTCGTACACCTCTTTGAGCCGTTTTTCACCACAAAACGCATGGGCGACAGCGGCAGCGGCCTGGGCCTGTCCGTGCTGCACGGCGTGTTACGCGACCACCAGGGGCGGGTCGACCTGCAGACCGAGGTAGGCC
Source organism: Anaerolineae bacterium (assembly GCA_016926595.1). Next base: position 15,250 of record JAFGOG010000175.1, on the reverse strand, counting down.
AGGGCACCACCTTCCGCCTCTACTTCCCGGTGGCCCTGGAACCGGTCACCGAGCCTGCCAGGCCGCGGCGTGATTACCGCGGCAGTGAGACGGTGCTCATCATCGACGACCTCGAAGACCAACTGGTCCTCACCAGCCGGCTGCTGGAGACATTGGGCTATGACACTGTCCGCGCCCAGGGAGGGCACGCCGCCATCCGATACCTGCAAAAAAACAAGGTCGATATCCTGGTCCTGGATATGCTCATGGCCCCGGGTTTTGATGGGCTGGAGACCTATCGTGAGATCATCAAGATCCACCCCGGGCAAAAAGCGATCATCGCCAGCGGCTTTGCCGAAGACGAGCGGGTCGCACTGGCCCAAGAGCTGGGCGCCGGGCCATTTGTCAGAAAACCGTTTACCCGGGACAAGATCGGCCGGGCGATCAGGCAAGAATTGGATCGTGTGGACTAGAAAGGGATCGCCATGGGCTCTTTTTACCTACCCACCACCATCGTCACCGGGCCGGGCTGTTTCCAGGAGCTGGGACAGCACGCCGCCCGCCATGCGGTGAACGACACCGCCGGACGCCGGGCGCTGCTCGTCTGTGGCGCGCACTCGCTTCGGGCCTCCGGCCAGTTCGACCGGGCCTTGGGCCTGCTGCGGGGCGCGGGCGTACAAACGACCGTCTACGACGCCGTCTCGGGCGAACCCACGCTCGACGTGGTCCAGGCCGGCCTGGAACAGGCCCGTGCCAACGCCGCCGGGCTGATCATCGGCATCGGCGGGGGCAGCGCCATGGACGTCGCCAAGGCCATCGCCGGCCTGTTCGCCCACCCCGGCCGGGTCCACGACTATTTCGCCGGGCAGCGTCCCATCGAGGGCGGCGGCCTGCCGTGGATCGCCGTCCCCACCACCGCCGGGACCGGCGCCGAAGTGACCAAGAACGCTGTGCTCTGCGATCCGGCCCAGCACAAAAAGGATAGCCTGCGCCACGACGATTGGTTCGCCCGCCTGACCCTGGTCGACCCCGAACTGACCCTGTCGCTTCCGCCCGGAGCCACCGCCGCCAGCGGCAGCGATGCCCTGACCCAGGCGATCGAGTCCTACACCTCGATCGGCGCCAACCCGATCACCGACGCCCTGGCCATCCAGGCCATCACCCGCATTGGCCGCGCCCTCGAACAGGCCTGCCGCGACGGGCACGACCTTGACGCGCGCGCCGACATGCTCTATGGCAGTCTGCTCGCCGGCATGGCGCTGACCAACGCCCGCCTGGGTGGCGTGCACGGCCTGGCCCACCCGCTGGGCGAGCGCTACCACATCCCGCACGGGGTGGTGTGCGGCCTGCTCTTGCCCACCACCATGGCCTACAACATTGACTATGCCACCGGCAAATACGCCCACGTCGCCGCCTTGCTGGGCATCGACACCGCCGGGATGGATGCCCACGCCGCCGCCGGGCAGGCCATCGAGTGGATCCGCGCCCTGTTTGGCCGGATCGGCATCCCCGCCAGGTTGGCGCCGTTTGGCCTCAGGCGCGCGCACTTTGCCACCATCATCGCCAAAGCACTGCCTTCGGGGTCGCTCAAGCACAACCCGCGGCCCCTGTCCGCCCACGACGTCGAAGCCATCCTCGACGCCGCCTTGTAGAGGTGGGCCTTGTGCCCGCCCTCGCCCGATCCGCTCCTGCCGGATTGTGATCCGGCAGGCCGCAGACAGGAGCTGATTGTGATGCAGATCGATTTCGAACCCTGACCCCGGGGTTCGGATGAAAGGAAGCGATGTGATGAACAAGCACAAACTGGCTTGCACTATCGCCGGCAACATCCTGGTTCTTTCGATCCTCTGGCCATTGATCCGGCCGCCCTCTCTTGGCGCGGCCCCGCCCTCTCTCTCCGCCACGCCCACCGACGAACCCGCCGGGCCGGCTACGGCAGCCCGTCGCTCCGGCTGCCCGGCCCCTTCACTCATCGAGCCGGCCGACGGCGCAACCGTGAGCGGGCGCACCCTCACCTTCCGCTGGAACCCACTCAGCGGCTGCACCTATAACGGGTACTCGTTCCGCGTATGCACCTCAGCCGACATGGATGACCCGGCTGCCTGTTTTATCGATGCCGGTGAGGGTAGCGCGCAGCGAACCGAGACCATCGACGGCCGCGACAACCAGGATCTCTACTGGGGAGTCAAGGCGGCCAACGCCGCGGGCGCCGCCTGGGCCGTGCGCCGCTTGCGCATCCAGCCGCCCACCTGTTCGCCCAAGGCCGATCAGGTTGCTTTCTTTGAGTACGCGGACTATGGCGGGCTGTGCGTCGTCAGGCCCATCGGCGACTATCCCCACGCCGGCGCGATCGGGCTGCCCGAGGACACGGTCACGTCTGTCCGGGTTGGCAGCAGCGTCTTTGTCACCCTGTGCCGAGACGAGCACCATGGCGGCGCCTGCGAAACCCTGACCGGCGACGACAGCAACCTGAGCGACAACGGCATCGGCGACAACCAGGTTTCCTCAGCGCGCGTCGAGCTGCAGAGCTGTATCCCTACCGCCGACCAGATCGCCCTCTTTGAGCACGCGGACTATGGCGGGCGCTGCGTGGTCAAAGAGAGCGGCGCCTACCCCGACCCCACCGCGATCGGGCTGCCCAACGACACGATCAGCTCGATCCGGGTGGGCGACAACGTCCAGGCCAGGTTGTGCCGGGATGCCAACGACGGCGGCGTCTGCGAGACCTTGGCCGGCGACGATGCCAACCTGGGCGACAATGGCATCGGCCACGATCAGGTCTCTTCAGCGCACGTCGAGGCGCGCAGCACGTGCACGCCCAGCGCCGACCAGGTAGCGCTGTACGCGGACGCAGGTTACGGCGGCGGTTGTGTCGTCTTGAACGTGGGCAACACGGCCACGCCCGGCGGCCTGGGCGCCCTGGGCGACGACAACGCCGGGTCGATCAAGGTAGGTGACAACGTCCGGACCATCTTGTGTCAAGACCCGTCCTATGCCGGGCGATGCGCGGGCTTTTCCGGCGACGAGGCCAACCTGGACGAGACCCCCATCGGCGCGGACACCGTCTCTTCGGCCAGGGTCCAACTGCGGACGCTGGCTCCGGCGGCGCCCACGCTGCAGAGCCCGGGCAGCGGCGCGACGTTCCACGAAGGCGACAGCATCAGCCTGCTGTGGTCCGTCAGCGGCGACGAATACCAGGGCCAGATGTGGGGCAGCCCGGCCGGCACAACCTATTTTGGCTGGCAGAGCGAGGCCTTTCACACCACCAACCCGCAGTGGGCCGGCTATACCTACTCGTGGCGCGTCCGCGCGCGCAACGCGGCCGGCCAGAGCGGTTGGAGCAGCACCCGCACGTTCACGGTCAAGCCGGCAGCGCCTTCCGGCTTGACCGCCCAAACGGCATCTTGCAGCCAGGTTGTCCTGTATTGGAGCGACCGCTCGAAGAACGAGGAAGGCTACCGGATCTACCGCGACGGCGCGCCGGTGGGCCAGGTGGCGATGGATGCCACCACCTACCAGGACGCCGGTCTGGGCCCCAACACCGCGTATGACTATTCCGTCCGGGCATACCGGGGCAGCATCGAATCCGACGCCAGCGAGCCGATCAGCATCACCACGCCGTGGTGTCTTGCGCCACAGCCCGACCTGCGCCCCGCTGCGCCATCAGGTTACGCCTATCCGGTGGTCCCTTCCTCCATCCCGGGGACGCACCAGGTCAACAACCTGGTCGCCAATCAGACGACGTATTTTGACTGGCACGCGATCAACGGCGGCGGCGCCAGCGCCTCCGGCAGCTTTTACGTGGATCTGTGGGTGGACGGCGCCAGGCACATTCACCAACTGGTTGCCTCCCTGGACAGCGGCTCGACGATTGGCGCGGACGATCTGGGTTTGCTGATCACCACGCCCGGTTGGCACACCGTCAGGCTGATCGCCGACCCCGGCAGCACGGTCGTCGAAACGGACGAAACGAACAACACCTGGGAGCGGTCGTTCTATTGGGCGCCCAGCGCCCCCTATGCCGACAACATGGAGGGCGGCCAACGCAACTGGACGGCCGGCGGACTGTGGCACCAGGTCGACCAAGACAGCCCGTACCCCGAAGCCCACGGCGGCAGCCACAGTTGGTGGTACGGCCAGGACGCCACGGGCAGCTATGACACCGGCTCGGCCCCCTCCGGCGCGCTCACCTCGCCGCCCATCTTTATCCCGGCCGCCGGCCACACCCTGCGCTTTTGGTACCGCTACGAGACCGAGACACAGGACCCGGCTCGCGATCAACGCTGGGTGCAGATTTCCGTGGATGGCGGGCCGTTTACCAACGCCTTGCGGCTGTCCGACGACCCGCCGAACGCGTGGCTGCAAAGCCCGGCCATCGACCTATCGGCCTACGCCGGGCACGCCGTGCAGGTTCGTTTCTGGTTCAACACCACCGACGCGGCATTCAACGGCTACCGTGGCTGGTACATCGACGATGTGGCGATAGCGGCCACCCCGCCGCCCGACTGCGCCGACGACCACGAGCCGAACGATACCGCTGCCCAGGCCACGGCCATCGCCTATGGACAGACGCTGGATGGGGTCATCTGCCCGGGCGGCGACATCGACTGGTATGCCTTCGACGGCGCCGCGGGCGACAGGGTCGTGATCGACATCGATGCCAGGGTCGACGCGTCGCTGCTGGACTCGTTTGTGACCTTGCTGGACGGCGATGGGGTCGGCGTGCTGGCCGAAAACGACGACGAGATCCGGGGCAAGGTGCAGGACTCGCACCTGGGTTACCAGTTGTCGTACGATGGCCGCTACACGATCAAGGTGAAAGCCTGGAACCACCCATCGGTGGGAGGCGCGGACTATTTTTACGCCATTCGCCTGTTGGCGGATGCGACCAGCCCGCCGACGGCCGAGATCGTGGCCCCGGGTGACGGGGCCTGGCTCAACCAAACGCTGCAGCCGATCCGCGTCTCTGCCGACGACGAAAGCGGCGTGCGCAACGTGGCTTTTCTGTGGCACTCGGGCGATTGGCAGAACGACCACTGGGCCTGGCTCGGCGATGACTGGGACGGGCGCGACGGGTGGCGCATCGACTGGGACACCGCCGGCATCGCGGAGCAGGCCGGCATCGCCGTTGCCGCCTGGGTCTACGATTGGGCGGGCAACTGGACGGCCGCCGCTTCGTGGAACCTGGGCATGGACCGCACGCCCCCCAGCGCTGCCGCCAGCGTGGCCCCGATGTATGGCGACGCGCCCTTTCGCGATTTCAAGGTCTTTTGGGGCGGTTCCGATAACCTGTCCGGGATCGCCCGCTATACGGTGCAGGTCCGCGACGGAGCCGAGGGAGCCTGGACCGACCTGCTGGTGGGCATAGGAAGCACGCTCTACCGGTTTGCGGGAGAAGTGGGCCACACCTATGCCTTTCGCGTCCAGGCCCAGGACCACGCCGGCAACAGCGGCGCGGTTGCCGGCGGCGATGGCGACGCGCAGTACACGGTCGTCACCTGCCCCATCTCACCCGATCGCTACGAGCCCGACGGCCAGGTCCTCAGGGCCGCGTGGCACCCCACAGATGGCCTGGTGCGGATCCATACCAACCACGCCGAGGGGGATCATGACTGGATCAGTTTCTATGCCACGACCGGGGTCACCTACACCATTATGACGACCAACTCGGGCGGACACGCCGATACCGTGCTGTCCCTTTTCGACCGCGACGGCAGCACGCTGCTGGCCTCGAACGACGACGGCCCGGATGCGTGGCCTTCATCGCGCCTGGACTGGCAGCCATCGATCGACGGGATCTATTATGCCCGTGTCCATCACTGGGATGAGTGGGCCTATGGCTGCACCACCGCATACGGGCTGGTTATCCGCGCCGGCGGGGAAACGCTGCCGCCCGGCGGGATAAGCTATCTGCCCCTGGTGTTACGCCGCGCGCCATAATGCCGGCGTTATAGGAGGACAAACGATGCTGGATTTCTCAGGTTTATCCCATCTCTACCGCCAGGCCCTGCTGCAGGACGTGCTCGCCTTTTGGGAAGCGCACTCGCTCGACCGGGAGCACGGCGGCTATTTCACCTGTCTGGAGCGCAGCGGCGCCGTCTTTGACACCGACAAGTTCGTCTGGCTGCAGAACCGGCAGGTGTGGACCTTTTCCATGCTCTACAACCGGCTGGAAAAACGCGAGACGTGGCTGGACATGGCCAGGAGCGGGGCCGACTTTTTGGCCCGGCACGGCCGCGACCCGGACGGAAACTGGTTCTTCGCCCTCGACCGGGCCGGCCGGCCCCTGATCCAGCCCTATAACATCTTTTCCGACTGTTTTGCCGCCATGGCCTTTAGCCAGTACGCCCTGGCCTCCGGCGAGCAGTGGGCCCAGGCCGTCGCCCGCCAGGCCTACGACAACGTGCTGCGCCGCAAGGAGAATCCCAAGGGCCCATACAACAAGGTCGTGCCCGGCGCCCGCCCGCTGAAAGCGCTGGCTATCCCCATGATCCTGGCCAACCTGTCGTTGGAGATGGACTGGCTGCTGCCCGCCGGCTTGCTCGACCAGGTCATCGAGGCCACGCTAAAAGAGGTGATGGGCGATTTCCTCGACCCCGAGCGGCTGCTGCTGTATGAACACGTGGCCCCCGACGGCGCGCACGTCGACTGTATGGACGGGCGGCTGATCAACCCCGGCCACGGCATCGAGGCTATGTGGTTCATCATGGACATCGCCCACCGCCGCGGCGACCGGGCGCTGATCGAGCGCGCCGTCGACGTGGTGCTCAGCACCCTGGCATTCAGTTGGGACCGCGAGTACGGCGGGCTGTATTATTTCATGGACGCCGACGGCCATCCGCCGCAGCAGTTGGAATGGGATCAAAAACTGTGGTGGGTGCACCTGGAATCGCTGGTCGCCCTGGCCATGGGCTATGCCCTGACCGGACGGGAAGCGTGCTGGACGTGGTACCAGAAGGTGCACGAGTACGCCTGGCCCCGTTTCGCCGACCCCGAGTACGGCGAATGGTTCGGCTATCTCAACCGCCGGGGCGAGCCGCTGCTCACCCTCAAAGGGGGCAAGTGGAAAGGGTGTTTCCACGTCCCCCGCGCGCTCTACCTGTGCTGGCAGCAGTTTGAGGCACTCTCAAAATGAATCGAAACCGGGTTACGGCAAGAAACCGGGTTTTTGAAGAAAAAACCCGGTTTCTGAAAAAGGATAGTCTATGAAAATCACCGGCACGTTTTTAGACGAAATCACCCACGACATCCCCTCCAACAACTGGGGGCCGGCCGAATGGGCCGCCGATTTCGCGACGATGCGCGCGATCGGCATCGACACTGTGATCATGATCCGCGCCGGCTGGGGGCGCAAGGCTGCCTGCCCGTCGTGGGTGCTGGAGCGCGAGGCCGATATCTTTCCCGTCTATGCCGACCTGGTCGACATGTTCCTCGACCTGGCCCAGGCCAACGAGATGGCCTTTTTCTTTGGCACCTACGACTCGGCCACCCGCCCCTCCCGCCAGCGCACCCTGCAGCAAGAGCTCGACCTGGGCAAAGCGTTTATCGACGAGGTGTGGGCCGCCTACGGCCATCGCCCGGCCTTTAAAGGCTGGTACCTGACCTTTGAGATCGGCAAGTTGGAAGCCCGGCGCGTGGCCTGCTTGCGCGAGCTCGGCGCCCACTGCAAGGCCCTGTCGCCGCATCTGCCCAACCTGATCTCACCCTACCTCTACGGGGCCAAGCTGGTTGACGACCCGATCACGCTCGACCGCCACACCGCCGATTGGGACCAGATCCTGGGCGAGCTGGAGGGGACCGTGGACATCGTGGCTTTCCAGGACGGCCAGGTGGACTACGACGTACTGCCCGACTTTTTACAGGCCAACAGCGCGCTGATCCGCGGGCACGGCATGCGCGCCTGGTCGAACGTGGAAAGTTTCGACCGCGACATGCCGTTCAACTTTCCGCCCATCGACTGGCGCAAGCTGTGGTGGAAGATGGAGGCCGCCCAACAGGCCGGGGTGGAGAAGCTGATCACCTTTGAGTTTTCCCACTTTATGAGCCCCCAATCGTGCTGGCCCGCGGCCAAAAACCTGTTTAGCCGCTACTGCGAATACATCGCCGGGACGTGAATGGATCTGGCTGTATGCAGTCCCTACTCCTGCCCGCGCAGCCGCTGCGTCAGTACTGCCAGGACGATGCCCATAGCCACGATCAGGGCCCCCAGGATGCCAAGCTGCCAGGCCACATCGGCCAGGCCGGCCCCGTGCTGGGCGATCTCGAGCGCCGGTTGGATGATGTAATAGGTGGGGAAAAGCCGGGCGATCCACTGCGGGATCTGGGGGAACATCTGGATCAGCGCCGGAGCGGTGAGCAGCACTCCCAGTGACTTGGTCACGGCAAACAGCGAGTTGATGTCCTTGACCAACATGCCGATCAGCAGACCGATCTCGACCGCCAGCACCGCCCCCAGTGCCAACAACCCGGCCAGCAATGCCGTGCTGCCGCTGAGGGCGCGGTTGAGGGCCAGAATGGCCAGGGTCATCGCCGTGCTGACGATCACGCCCACCAGCCCTTTGGCGGCATAGACCTCACCCATCGTCGCCGGGGTAACCGCCAGGGCGACGATGGTGCGCTTTTGTTTTTCGGTCACCAGCGACGAGGCCGGCAGCATCACCCCGCTAAACATCAACGTCATCATCAGCACCGCCGGCAGCAGGCGGTCTTCCCAGGGCAAGACGGCGTTCTGGCCCAACACCGTGGTGACGATCTCGACCGGCGAGTTCTGCCCGGCGATCTGGCGCACCCAAACCGCCATGGCCGCCGCCAACAGGGCCCGGTCTTTGACCAGGCTTTCGCCCCAGATGTAGGCGACCATCGTCGTGGCCTGGCCGCCGGCTACCTTTTGGTCGAAATCGGCGGGTAGGGCCACGCCCACGTCCACCGCCCCGATGCGCGTGGCCTCTCGCAGCGCGCTCTCGCTGGCATACTCGCGCACCACGAACGCCTCCATAGCCGCGGCCGAGCGGGTGAATGCCGACCCGCCGGTGACGGCGGTGGCGGCGGCGATGCCCAGGCGCGGTTTGCCCGAAAAGAGCGTGCCAAAGATCAGCGACATTACCAGGCTCATGGCCAGAGGCACGACCACGGCAAAGACAAAGATAAAGTTCTTGGGACCTTGCACCATTTCGCGAAACAGCAGCAAACCCACGCGTCTGATATTCATCTGAATCTCCTCCTGAGCACCACCACACCCAGGGCCATGAACGCCGCCGCGGAGGCCAGCAGGAGCGACAGGTTGCGCGCCGCATCGCTCCAGGGGATGTCCAGGTTGACGGCGCGATAGACCGTATCGACCAGGTAATAGGACGGGATCCATTTAACCCAGCCCGTGGCCAGGCCGGGCGCCAGCACGGTAAAAGTGGGCAGGGCCAGCACCAGCATGGCCAGGATCCCCCAGCCCATCACCGACATCAGGTCTCGCCCGGCCGAAGCGACCAGGAAGGCCACCCCGGTCGCCAGCATCGCCCCCAAGAGCAGCGTCACCAGGATCAGCAGCGGCCGTTGGGCCAGCCCGCCGGTGACCGCGATGAGCAAGACGGCCTGGACAAAGGCAAACAGCGTGCCAAACAGCCCCTTGCCCACGAACAGCCCGGCCGTGGTCAGCGGGGTGACCAGCAGGGCCTGGATGGTGCCGGTTTCCACCTCGGTCGCGATCAGGCTGGCCAGGCCAAGGCACTCGATCATCAGCGCAAACACCGTTAGCAGCGGCAGCATGCGCCGCCGTGGTGGGATCTGCTGGCCGGCCATGTCCGGGCCGAGCACCACCTCGGTTGTCTCGATATCCAGCTTTTGCCCGCTGATGGCATAGGCGAACTCGTGCAGCACAACCTGGTAGACCGCGGTGAACTCGGCTGGCACATCGGGCGAGAGAAAGAGCTGGGCCGTGGGCCGACCGCCACTGCCCAGTTGGGCCAGCAGGTCATCGGGGAAAGCGTACCCCGCCGGCACGTCGCCGTCGAGCACCGCCTGCCGCAGCGCCTCGACCGAATCGGCCCGCAGGAAGCGGACCTCTTCATCGGCCAGCAGCGCCTCCAGCGCGGGTGGCATGTTGGCCATGTACAGCCCCAGCTCCAGCGTCTCGTCGACCGTGGCCGGCAGCAGGAAATAGAGCGCGATCAACACCACCAACCCCAGGACCGTGATCAGGGCAAAAAAACGGTCGGCAAAGTAGAGTTTGGCTTGCTGGCCGATCAGGGCGGCAATCATGCGGACGTTCATCAGGCCAACCCCCGGCCGGTGAGGCGGATGAAAATGTCCTCCAACGTGGCCTCAGCGCTGTGCACGGTGACCACCTGCTCACCCTGGAACAGCGCCGCGATCTCACCCGGCGTCTCCGCGCGATCGAGGATCAGCTCGCGCGTCTGCAGACTGCCGTCGGCCCCGCGCACCTCGGCGCGGATCAGCCGCTGGCCGTATTGCTGCTTAAGCGCGTGCGGCGTGTCGAGGGCCACGACCTTGCCCTGGTCGATAAAGGCCACCCGTTGGCAGAGCTTGTCGGCCTCCAGCATATCGTGGGTGGTGAGGAACACCGTCGCCCCGCGCGCCTGCTCCTCCAGGATCAGCGCGCGGATCGCCTGCGCCGAGGTGGGGTCGAGGCCCTCGGTCGGTTCATCCAGAAAGAGCAGCCTGGGCCGGTTGACCAGTGCGCGGGCCACCATCAGGCGTTGTTTCATGCCCTTGGAATAGCTCCCGACCTTGTCCTTGCCGCGGCCGTCCAACCCCACCCGCTTGAGCAGCGCCTCGGCGTCAAAGGAGCGCGCCCCGAACAGGCTGGCGAAAAGCCTGAGGTTGTCGACGCCGCTCATCGTCTCGTAGAGGTTGGTGAACTCAAAACACACCCCGATCTGAGCCTGTACCTGCTTGGGGTGGCGAGCCACGTCGAGGCCCAGCACGGTGGCCCGGCCCTGCTGGGGCAGCAGTTGGCCGGTGAGCATCTTGACTGTGGTCGATTTCCCCGCCCCGTTGGGCCCCAGGAAACCCAGGATCTCGCCTTTGGCGACCTCGAACCCGATCCCGTCCACAGCCAGCAGGTGGCCGTAACGATAAGTCAAATTTTCAGCAACGATCGCCGCTTGCGCCATAAAGCCTCTCTTCTAGTTTCTAACGTGACTCCCCTTGCCTCCGACGTAGGTCACGTTTGCAAAGTGGCTCTCCGCTCAGAACCCTCTCGTCACGCTGCAAGCGTGACCTACGGCTAGAGAGGCGATACCCCACCCCCGGCTCAGAACCCTCTCGTCACGCTGCAAGCGTGACCTACGGCTAGAGCTCGGAGCGGAGGCGATACCCCACCCCCGGCTCAGTCAGGATGATCTGTGGGCGCGCCGGATCTGGCTCGATCTTGCGCCGCAGGTTGCTGATATTGACCCGCAGCAGGTGCAGCTCCGACTCGTAGCCCACGCCCCACACCTGGCGCAGCAGTTGGCGGTGGATCAGCACCTTGCCAGCGTGCTGCACCAACACGCGCAGCAGGTCATACTCGGTCGGCGTCAGCGAGACCTCTTCCCCCTTCACCGTCACCCGCCGCCGGGCCAGATCGACGACCAGGTCGCCGCTCTGCCAGACCGGCGCCGTCTCTGGCTCCGCCACCCGCCTTAGGACCACCCGCATGCGCGCCATCAGCTCGCCGATGCCAAAGGGTTTGGTCAAATAATCGTCCGCGCCCGCATCCAGCGCGGCGATCTTGTCCGTCTCTTGCTCTCGCACCGACAGGATGATGATCGGCATCGTCGACCATTCGCGCAGCCGGCGGGTCACCTCGATCCCGTCGATGTCCGGCAGCCCCAGGTCCAGGATGACCAGATCGGGCCGGTCGGCGATCACCGAGCGCAGCGCCTCTTGGCCGCTGGCGGCTTCAAAGACAACGTACCCGTGCGCGTCGAGCGCGGCCTGCAAAAAGCGCCGGATCGCCCGCTCGTCGTCGACCACCAGCACCCGGATGCCCTCTTTAGCCATCTGGACGCTCCACCGGCAGGCTGATGGTAAAAGCGGCGCCGCCGCCCGCGCGGTTCTCGGCCCAGATGCGCCCGCCGTGCGCCTCCACCAGCCCTTTGCTGATCGACAGCCCCAGCCCGGTGCCCATCACATTGTCCGGGCGCTGCACCCGGTAGAATTTGTCGAACACGCGGCCCAGGTCCTCCGGCGGGATGCCGATGCCATGGTCCGTCACCTGGATCGTCACCTCACCCTCTGCCAGCCATGCCCGGATCTCGATCGGCTGGTCGGGCGGCGAGTATTTGAGCGCGTTGTCAATGACGTTGACCAGCACCTGGACGATCAGCACAAAATCCATCGGCACAAAGGGCAGATCGGGCGATACCTCGACCCGGATCTGCCGTCCTTCGACCTGCGCCCTGAGCCGTTCCAGCGCCGAACCGATGGCGTCCTGCACGTCCTCGAGCTCCCAGGCGATGCGCACCGCGCCAGCCTCGATGCGCGTCATGTCGAGCAGGTTGCCCACCAGCCGGTTGAGCCGCTCGGCCTCCTCGCGCGCCGTCTGGATCAGCGTGCGCCGCGTCTGCGCTTCCAACGGCATCGCCTCGTCCTCCAGACTGCTCAACACCCCGGTGATCGACACCAACGGCGTGCGCAGGTCGTGCGAGATCGAATTGAGCAGCGCCGACTGCAGCTTTTCTGTGGCCGCCAGCAGGTGTGCGCGCTGCGCCGCCTCGGCCAACTGCGCCCGCTCCAGCGCCAGCGCGGCCTGGTTGGCCAACGCCTCCAGCAGCCGCCGTTGCTCGGGAGAGAGCAAACGGCCAGCATGCGCCGGTTGGACCCCCAACACGCCAACCATCCCGCGGGCCGTCTTGAGCGGCAGGTAATAGGCCGGCGAGCCGGCAAAGGTGTCGCTGCCTCTTCCTGCCGGGCGCTGGCGCCGGAAGGCCCACCTGACCACCTCAACCTGGTTGCCATCGCGTCCGAAATCCGCGCCCGGCTCCTGCACCGCCAGATCGCCATCGCTCCCGGAAGGAGATAACCAGACGGCAACCTGGCGGTCAAAGGTCTGTCCCACGTTGTCCACGATGGCCCGGACGATTGTCTCCAACTCCTCTGCCGCCGACAGGTCACGGCTCAAAGCATATAACGTGGCCGTCTCGGCCTCGCGCCGCCGGGCGTTCTCGACCTGGCTGCGCACCTGCGCGGCCAGGCTGCTGATCACCAACCCCACGCCCAGCAGCCCCAAAAAGGTAAGCACGTACTCGGTGTCGGCCACGGCCAGGGTGAAGGCAGGGGGAACGAAAAAGAAATCCAGCGCCAATACACCGGTCAGCGAGGCGATGATCGCCGGCCCTCGCCCCAGGTAAATGGCCGCCACGACCACGCACAACAAATAGACCATCGCCAGGTTCGCCGGTGAGATGGTGGGCTGCACCAGGGCATTCAACAGGCTGGCCGCCACGACCAGGCTCAGGCTCAACGCATAACTTGGCCAGAGGCGAAGCGACCGCCGCCCCGCCCGCGGCGATTCCCGGCGCGATGCTTCGCCGGCCGGCGGCTCGGGCGCCGTCCCGACGACATGCACGTCGATCGCTGGTGCGGCGCGGATCAAACGCTCGGCGACATCGCCCCGCACCCGATTTGGCCGCCGCAAGCGATCTGTCCATCGCTTGCGGGGTGAACGTCCCACCACGATCCGCGTGATGTTGTGCGCCTGGGCATACGCGACCGCTTCCTCGGCCACCGATATGCCCGGCAGGCTGACCACCCGGCCGCCCAACTCTTCGGCCAGGCGCAGGCTGCGCGCCAGGCGATCCCTGTCGGCCTCCGACATCCGCGCGTCACCGATCGGCTCGACGTGCAGGGCAAACCATTCGGCGTTCAGTTGATCGGCCAGGTGGCGCGCAGCGCGCACTACCTGCTCGGCCGACGGGCCGGCGCTCACACAGGCCAGCAGGCGCTCGGCGGCGGCCCACGGCCCGGCGATGGCCCGGCTCTGCATATAGGCCCGCATCCGCTCGTCGACCCAGCGCGCCGCCCGGCGCATGGCCAGTTCGCGCAGCGCGATGAGGTTGCCCAGGCGATAGAACGGCGTCGCCTGCCCGGCCAGCCAGGCCGGCGTGCGGACCCACCCCTCCTGGAAGCGGCGCAAGAGCAGTTCCGGCGACAGGTCGACCAACTCGATCTCGTCGGCCTGGTCCAGCAGGCGATCGGGCAATCCCTCGTCGATGGTCACGCCGGTGATCTGGGCGACGATATCGCCCAGGCTTTCCAGGTGGGAGACGTTCAGGGTGGCATACACGTCGATCCCGGCTACCAACAGCTCTTCCACGTCCTGATAGCGCCGGGTATGGCGCAAGCCGGGGGCATTTGCGTGGGCCAGATCATCGACCAGCACCAACTGGGGGCGCTGCTTGAGGATGGCGTCGACATCGATCTCGCCGCCGAGCCCACCCTGCCGGCCTATCGGCCGGGGAGAGAACAAGCCCCGATCGGACTCTTCCCAGTGGTCTGGCTGGATAAAAGCTACGATAGCGCCGGCGCCTTCGACCTGCCGCCGCTCCTCGGCAGCCTGGAGCATAGCCCGGGCTTTGCCCACGCCAGGCGCATACCCCATAAAGATCTTGAGTATTCCCCTTCGGGATGGTTCTCTGGCACTTGTGTTGGACTCGGACAACGAACCTGCACCCATTCCGGAAACGAACGCGATTGTCTGTCAAAAGCGCCTGTCAGAAGCGAGCCGGACTGCACTCGTCACAGCATCGCTCCTGGATCGGCGTTGATCCAGATCGCGAGCAGACCATAGACCAACACGACGATGGCCAACTGCATCAGCTTGGATAGCGCTGCCGGCAGCGTTAGCCGGGCCTCGACCAGCAGCAGCAGAGCCATCGTTCCCACAATTGCGGCCGGGATGAGCCGGGTCCGCAGCCAGGTGCTCGCACGCTTTTTCTTGGGCATCATTATACTCCAAGCTGTGGTAGAGACGCAAGATTTCGCGTTTCTACCGTTTCCTGCAGCTCTGCATTTCTTTCAGTCCGTAGCAAACAAGATCACTCTGAAAATAATGTACACAAAGTACAGGGCGATGAGGTAAAACGCGCCCCATTTGCCCAGCTTGCCCCGGGTGATCCAGAGCAGACCCCACAGGATCAACCCCGTGACCGCTTCCCAGGGCAGGTCCCAGTGCACCAACGAGCGCGGTACCCAGTAGCCGGACACCAGCGCCCCGCCCCCGATGGCCACCAGCGGGTTGGTGATGTTGCTGCCCACCAGCGTGCCCAGCGAGATG
>JAFGOG010000174.1 GCA_016926595.1 Anaerolineae bacterium | reverse complement strand
TCTTGCCTTCGGGATCGGAGACAAGTGGGGAAACAGCCCTAGATCCTTTCCACAACGAGACTATGCAGCGAATCCGGTTGATACGCAAGCTGTTCCCCGGCCACGAGGCCTATGCCTCGCACGGCTATGGCCACCGCCTGGGTGGGTTAGAATCCCCATTTGACGATTCGACTGATAAGGAGGGCATTCCAGCAGCCTGGCTACCGCCTCTCTGGCCCGTTCGACTGAATGCCATTGCCACTGGGCTGGCTCTCTACAGATTTCGCCCTGAAACATGGCCGGAGTATGTTGATCAGGTGCTGGATACCCGGCGCTTTGTTCTGACCTGCCTCAATCAACTGCTCTTGGGCCTGAACAGATATCTTCAGCGAAATACGCCCACTAACCTGTTTGGGGGAAATGTCGATGCTGAGCAATGGGACCACTGCCGCACTCTGCTGGGAGGAGGTTCGCCTCTACCCAAATGTGCGGTTGATCCCTGGGGACTTGCTCATGAAGGCTTGGATACTTCTGCTCTGCCGCAGGAACAGACAGGTTCTCAGGCGATTGCACTTCTGAGATACAAGCCTTACCTGCGGGCCTGGCGTGACTATACGTTTTCGCTTGCAGCGTTTTTTCAACAGGCCCCTCACGTTATGGTCACGACCTACCGTGCCGGCAAGCTGCCAGCAGGCTCGCCGGAAAAAGCGCGGGCATTGGACTTGTTACACAAGCATGGTGTCAAAACCGAATTGGCAAATCTGTCAACCGACAATCTGTTTGAGGCTCAGACAAAGCTGCCGAGATACCAGCGGAGGTTTGACGCTCTCTTTGGAAGCCTTGGTGGGGAAGAGGCTCTTCCAAAGGAAGAAGTGGGCCTGGTGGGCCGGGTGTGGCAAATGTGGTACTACTTTGCCCATCGTCCTGCCCAGATGTGGGCCCTTCCGCAGAAACAGATCCCAAACGAAATCACAATCGAACAGGACCAGTTGGAGAAAGGAATCCGGCAGGAAATCGCCCATCTAACTTCCCCTGATCTTCACGTAACCGTCCTCCCAATGGAAAGCGGCTGGGAGGACACCTCCGCACTCTGGCTTCGTATGGACCTCGAGCATCCCACAAAAACATACACGGCATTCACCGAACTGGTCCAGGCTTTACGAAGAGCGATCGGTCACGTTGAATTTCAAAAGCTCGGCTACTATATCGTTGAGCGGAACTGGCCGTATATCGTAATCGTACCAGTTGTCCAGGGTCGCATGTTCAGGCCTTTTGCCTGGAGGTTACACACCCTATCCACCATCCTGGCGAGAAAGGATGCGGATGAAGCCACATGGATCTACGTTCCTAAACCCATTCCATCTGAAAACTGGGCGGAGTTGGGACTGGTGCTATGGGAACACGAAGATCTCGAACTGGCTAATCGTCTTTCCGATGCTGTGGGTGAACTGTCATTTCTTGCGGCCCGGGTGAGTGATCTCCGCAATATACCCGCTCTGACAGAGCCTGGCCTGAGAGCTGTTCAGATGCACCTCGAGAAGCAGTCCAAGGCGATTAGCCAGCAGCTTCAGACGGTTTTCGATACCATAGCCGCAATGGCTGACCGGTTCGGGCACCTGACGGAGCAGGACAGGGAAAGCCGGCCCCAGTTGACGGAAGCGGTTGCTGGCCTTGTAGAATTACACAAGCTTGTCCGACCCGCTGAGGAGTTTGAAGAACGACAGGTTTTTGAGATCAATGAGCTGTGCGAATATACTGCACGGTTGGAGCAGGCCCGACCATTGGCCGAGGCGATACGGCTGTACTGGCTTGAGGATGTGCTGGATCAAATTGCTGCAGGACAGTGCGAGTCGAATAGACTCGAATTCAGACCGGGCATGCTCGCCTGAGCAACTTCATCGCCAGGCTTTTCAGCGCTGATAGGAAAAATGAGACAAGACCGATGACTCTCAAACTCGCTCACGCGATGCCCGCCATGGTGATTGTGTTCGCTCTGCTGCTGGCCGCGTGTATCCCCGCAACGACGCCATCCGTTGTCACCACGTCAGCACCCGTAGTCCCGCGACTCATTGACACGCCGGTCACCAAGCCTACCGCGGTGTCTCCTACTTCTGCGCCCACTTCAACGCCGCAACCAGGCTGGGAGTTCTACGCGAATGCTAACTACGTGGCTGACATGGCGTTTGCCCCAGACGGCTACCTCTGGGCAGGTGGTTCTGGCGGCCTTGTCCGGTGGAATCTACGTGAGGGCAGCTATACGAGACATCTTGTGAATGACGGCCTTTCGGGGCATGCTGTGGGCATCCTGGCCGTGGCAGCGGATGGCCTACTCTGGCTCAGCACTTCAGAGGGCTTGCTCTCTTTCGATGGAGAATCGTGGGCGTCCTATGCCAGCCCTGCTTGCATGGACAGCTGTTGTTTCACGGCCATGTTCGTGGCTTCCGACGGCGCGCTCTGGCTGGGTACCGGCAGGAACGGAGTTTTTCGCTTTGATGGAACAACTTGGACCAGCTACACCTCCGTCGATGGCCTGGCCGGCAACCACATCCAGGCTATTGCCGAGTCTCCCAGCGGTACCCTGTGGTTCGGAACCTCGGACAGCGGCATCTCTCGTTTCGATGGGGAGAACTGGGTTAGCTATACTGAAGGCGACTACTCCCTCCACGACATTGTCTACTCCATGGCTGCTGCCCCAGATGGCACCGTCTGGGCAGGTAGCGCGGGCGGCGTCTCCCACTTTGATGGCCAAGACTGGACTATTTACACGACCACCCACGGCCTTGCCAGCGATGACGTTCAGGACATTGCCATTGCCCCTGACGGCAACCTCTGGGCCAGCACGGCGGCAGGGGTCTCTCGCTTCGATGGCCAGCACTGGACCACCTACAGTACAACAGCAGGACTGGCAGAGGGCACAATCAGGGCGATCGCGACAGCCCCCGGCGGTACCGTCTGTTTGGGCAGCGACGACGATGGGGTATCATGCTTCGACGGCGAGTCCTGGCACACCTACCGCACCGATGACCGATTGGCCGGCAACGAAGTCCGGGCTATTGCGGTCGCACCGGATGGGGCGGTCTGGTTCGGCACCTTTGGTGGTGTTTCTCGCCTGGATCCAGCCTTGCCAAGTAAGGCCGAAGGTTGGTCCACCTATACCACTGCTGACGGTTTACCGGAAGATGACTTGTCCGGGAGTGCGGTCATCTGGAATGTCGCTGCGGCTCCTGATGGCGTATTGTGGTTCGGCACGCGGTTCAACGGCGTCGTCCGCTTCGATGGGCAAGCCTGGACCACCTACACCGAAGAAGATGGGCTAGCGGGCTTCGGTACCGACTCTGTTGCCGTTGCCCCTGATGGGGCAGTTTGGTTCGGCACAGTCGACGGGGTTTCTCGCTTTGATGGCAGGGGGTGGCATACATATCAAACGGTCCCCAGCCTCGTTCGCTGCATTGCCGTGGGGCCTGATGGCACACTCTGGTTTGGTTCTCACGGTGACGGGGCTTACCGCTTTGACGGTGAGACATGGACCCATTATCCCATTACCGGTGAGCCGGAGAGAGATGTCGTCGAGGCGATCGCTGTAGCGCCGGACGGCGCACTCTGGTTTGGCGGCTACGCTGGCGGACTGACTCGCTACGACGGTGAGACTTGGACCTCATACACTACCGCCGATGGCCTGGTAAGCAACGACGTCCTCGCCATCGCTGTATCTCCCGATGGCGTGGTCTGGGTTGGCACGTGGGACGGAGTTTCCCGCTTCGACCCTGCTGCAACCGGCGAGCGCTGGAGCACCTTCACCACCACCAACGGGTTGCCTCTCAACGTGGTGTGGGCCATCGCGGTGGATCGCGATGGCGCAGTCTGGTTCGGCACGAGCGCAGGAGTCGCACGCTACGGATCGCCGAGGTAACGCGGGCGGCTTGTCGTTAACACCCGGGGAATGCCAAAAGGAGCAAGGTCTTGAGGCAGGTAGAACAACATCGGCTGGTTCTACGAATGACTGGCCTGGGTTTGCTGTTCGTGTTCTGCGTTGGCTGTGCCGGTCCAACTGCCACTGCAGTCCTGCCATCTTCAACCCCAAAGACCACCAGCGAAGTGGCGGCTACCACCGGACGGATGGCTGCGCCTGCTACGCCCCTGATGGAGCTGCCTACCAGCCGGCCGGCCGCAACGGCCAGACCAACAGGCACCCCCACCTCGCCGCCTACTCAGACCCCGACGCCCCTACCGGGTCCGACTTCCGAGCCGGTCCTCCTGGGATCGCCGCCGCCTGCGCCGCTGGCCTGGCTGGACGAGAATGGGACGCTCTGGTGGGCCGGAACGGACGGTGCGCCCAGATACCTGGTCGACCACGTGACCGATTACGCCTGGCCTCCAGACGGGAGCGCCGTAGCTCTGCTTCGGGATGGCGACCTCTGGCTCCTGAATATGGCCAACGCGGGACTCCGCCTACTGCTGAGCGGTCGCGACCTGGTTCAGATTGCCTGGGCTCCCACGGCAAAGCGAATTGCCTGCGTAGAGGAACTCGCCGGCTATTCCGGGTGCGTGATTCCGGAGTGGCCACCCAGTCGCATCCTCCTGGTGGACCTACCCAGCGGGAGCGTAGACGTGTTCTTCGAGGAGCGCACTCCCGAGGGATACTCCCGTCAGGTAGGAAACATCCAATGGTCCGCGGATGGCCGCACCCTCTATGCGACACGCTGCTATGCCGTCACGACGGCGGCTCTGCTGGCTATCGATCTGGAGACCGGGACCGCCAGGATGATCACTGGAGCTGCCTGGTGGTATGTTATGCTGCCCTTCCGGGGGACCTTGCTGGTGGCGGAGCATCGCTATACGGATACAGGCTCACACCGTGTGGCAGTCGAGTATGATCCCACGGGGACAGCCCGCCAAGAGTGGCCGGCGCTGGAAAACGCGTTCTTTGTCCCAGGACCAGATGGGACGGTGGCTTTTACGGGAGAGCCCTGGCACACCGAATTCCTGACCGGGACCCTGTATCTCCTTCGGCCCGACTCCACGGTGTTCCCGACTGGCCTGGAGCTGGACCGGGAGACACGCGACGAGCAGGGACTCGTCCTGGATTGGTCACCTGATGGGAGATGGCTCGTCGTCGAGCGGGCCGGAGAAGTCTGGCTCGTGAACGCCGTGGGTGGGGAGGCCCGCCCGCTTGTCGCTGGGCGTTGTCCGCGTTGGTGCCCTGGGGTCGCCTCTCCGTAGGGGTCACACGCATCCACGTGAGCCGCTACGGCGACTGAAGGGCAAACCTTTTCTGCCTGCCATACGTACGTTGCCACCCCGTCATCCGTCTGGACGACCAGCTGCAGTGGTTGAGCAGACATATCCAGTTCGTAGCTGATTGAACTCACCTCAAAAAGGGAAGATGCCAATCCCCGAGGATGGAACGAATCGTTGCAGAATAATCAAGGTGCAGGCAGGCAGCAGCCAAAAATGCCGATGATCCATAGAGCGATACCATCCAGAGTAGGCCCATCGTGACCCTCGATTGCGTTACGCAGAATCCAGAGACGTGTCCCGATTGCTTGTCTACGAGCCGTCACGCTGCGGTGTATCGTCAACAGCGTCTTTTTGCTCTGACGCCGCGGCATTGCTTGGATTCCGCAACAGGTAGATTAGCGCTAGTCCAGTCATTCCGCCGGCCACAATTGCAGCCAGTGGCACATTGTTCGTCGTTCCGCCAATCGTCCATCCAAGGGTGGTCGCTAGCACCCATAATCCAGCGCGCTGCACCCATCCCCGCAGTACCCACCACTGCGCGATGCCAAGCGCGAAGCCAAAAGGACAGCTTACTAAAGCTCCCAGCAAGACCATAGTGGCGACATCGTTGTTGTTGTAGGCACTTGCTATGATTCCAGCTGTAGGACAGGCCGCAATTGCAGCGAGAGTGGCCCCGATCACCACCCCTCCAGTCGTCGCCCACATCCACCGCGTAGACGGAAAGGTCCAAGGTCTCAGAACTAGCCACTGCCCGACGCCAACCAGGAGGCCCCCTACCAGCAAGCTTGTGAAAAGAGAGCTGGCCAACGCTGTTGCCTCATTTCTTGCCCAATCGCTCCCGCTGAACAGCCAAATCACTGCCACAATGAACTGACTGAGCCGTCCCCCGATGTAGCCGCCGGCCATGTGCGCTAGCACCCACAGCAAAAGGGTCGGCCAGCGACTCGGAAATCGTTCTTGGCCTTGTTCGCGCTCAGCCATCTCTCAACACCTGTTTTGCTGCGCCATGCGCTGCCTGTGAGCGTCCCTCAGAATGCCGAGGCAAACGCTACGACCCACCGATCGTCAATTCGCCCGAATCCTCGACAGGTACTGTCGCCGATCGGGCAGTACTTCAAGGTTTGACCATGCAGAATCCAGTAGTGGCCATACAACTCGAACGTAAAGGGACCATGGCCAACATAACCCTTTTGAGAGTCGGGATCATACCGTAAGGTCTCTCCATACTTCATATAGATACCCGGGGTGGTTGGCAAATAGCAGGGGACCAATGCGTTTAGGCTCGGCGGATACTCACCATAGTCCCGGTGGTAGCGCTCTATGGCGTCAATGGCGAGATTGTACCGCGCGATGGCGAACTTAACCAGGAGACCATCTATCTTGTCTTCCAGCAGGAGGGGTGTGGCGGCAAAGCTCAATATCCCCACGCAAATGGACAGGATGATCACAGCGATAACTAGCTTGGATCGTATGCGGCTGAGCGAGAATACCAGCTTGCTGGCCAAGCGAGCGATGAACGTGACGCCCAGCGGCCATGCAAGCAGACATAGTATAAACGAATAGAGACATTGCAGGTTCAGCGCCAACCCTGGCACAGGGGCCCACTCAGGCAGGTAGTCCCAGTGCGGGGTTAGCCATATTGTCAACACTCCTGCAGTGAGGATACAGGAAGCAATAAGGGGGTATTTGGCCCAACTTATTCTAGAGGAGCGCTCAGGATTCTGCTGAAGGGTCATTGCTCATTGCCCGTATGCAGGGTCGGCATAGCCCATCGTTAGCGATATCCGGTCTTTTCTTGTTTCCAGTGTACCGGGGGATGCGGCAGCATGCAAGCACTCACGTGCCGAGGAACAATGTCTGACTAGCAGTACGACTTTTCGACAGCTCCCCTTCCTTCTATCCCAGCGTCTCTGTGGATAGAAACAGTACGGCCAATCTTCCAACACCCGGACATTCCCCATGCCCCCGCCCCGCCCGGAGGGCCAGAGCCGCAAAAACTCTTGCGAGGTTTCCTCAGGGGGATCGAGGCCGAGGCTGCCAGGCCGGATCAGTCCCTCGTGCCAAGCGATAAGGCGGCGTGTTGCTCTGCCACTGAAACAGGTAAATACTGGCGTTCATGGGATCCCCAGCTTGGAAGACCAGCCAGCGTCGATCGCTCGACCAGGAGAAATGACTGGCATTGGCCAGACCCTGATACGCTATTGGCAGGCCGGCGCGCACGTCAGGGTTCAAATCGGGCGGCAGATCCTCGGCGGGCTGCGGTTCCGCGTTGCCCCCGTCGATCAGCAGGGTCCACTCAGAAGTGTAATGGTCCGTCGCAGTTTCGTTCCAGTTCAGGCGAGTATAGAGCAGTCGGCCATCCGGCAACCATGATCTGGGGTAGTAGCCGACCTCCGATGAGCCCTCGAGTACGACTCGCGGTGTCGGCTGGCCTATTTCCAGTACGGCGATGTCGATCGAGTCTCCACTCCCGATGGGGATCGGCGTCTCCAGCGGATGGGCTTGACCGAACGCCAGGCGCCGGCCATCTGGAGACCATGCATAACCTCTTGCGATTAGGCCGTTCTCGATCCGGCCCGTCGCGGCTTCCAGAATGACGACGCATCTCTCCGGACTCGTACCGCTGTCGAGAAGCAGGTAACGTCCATCGGGAGACCAGTTGAGTATAATGAGGGTCTCATGGAACCAGTCACTCGTGATGCCACCAAGTGTCTCAGAAATCCAGTCCTCTGAAATGGCGGCGGTCGGCGTACATCTAAACCCGGTGGCCAGATCGTAAAGCACGGCCTCCCGCGGCTCCAGTTCTACTCCCTGGATGTACGCCAGCTGTTCCCCGACGGGAGACCAGCCGTAACTGCTGCCATTATCGTAAACTGTGGTTATGATGTCCTTTATTTGCCCCGTCGTGACGTCGACAATCACCAGCCTGCTCTGCCTGTCCGTACCGCTGTCGAGGAGCAGGTAGCGGCCTGTGGAAGACCAGCTCAGCTGGAACAGGGCCTGGTAGAACCCGGCATCCGCGATGCCGGTAGTCACGGTGTAGCTGCGCTTTGCGGCTACCTCATAGAGCATGGCCTCGTGGCGGCCGGATTCTCCTTTCTGAATATAGGCCAGTTTTTCCCCATTGGGAGACCATACCGGGGATAGCACCGGTCCTCCTGAGGTCAACTGCTCCTGGTCCTGGCCATTCGGAAGCATCAGCCACAGCTGATCGCCCGGCCCCAGGAAAGAGATGACCCCTTCAGGGAGACCCTCCAACGGCAGCGCTGTCGGTACAGGGGAAGGAGATGGCGTGGGTGCCGGGGTGTAGCTTGGTACAACCGTCGGGATGGGAGTGTCTGTAGCTGCCGCGGTGAACGTCACGTTCGGGCTCTCCGACGCCGTGGTGACCACCGGAGGCGATGCATTGGTAGGCATCGCAGTGAGCGGCCGTGGGCTGGTCATGGGGGGAGCGCCCGTACATCCACTTATGAGCAGCCCGATCAGCAGCAAGCATAGCTTCAGCCCCCTGGGTATGGGTGGTGCATTACGGCCAACGGAACCTTGGTACATCTTGCCCTCCAGTTCTCGCTACCCTGGCTGCGTCCTGGCAAGTTCGAAGTGCGAACCAGTCCAGCCTTCCTATTGTAGCCGTTGCGCCGAGGTGTTGCCCTACGCGATTTCTGTGCTTTCCCTACGGGTTGGAGCACACGCTTGAAGATGAGATCGATTCTGCTCACTGCCTGTCCTAGGTAGATACATACCGCAGGTCGATACCATTGGAGTAACCGATACGTGGCTGCCCCGCGGTGTCCAGGACCAGAGAAGCACTCAGGAGAATGCCCTCGCTAAAACCAGTAGCGGATCAGATTTCCTTACTCTGAGATAATGAACGACGCTGTCCATGCCGGCCGGCCGGGTCGGGGAGACAGCGCTCTCCACGCTTCGTCGGTCAAGCGGTTATCCGCGGGCCATTTGAACTCGTAGTAGGAAAAGACGCTGCCCCGGGCAACAATCTGCTTCCCTTCCACCAACACAACGACATAGATCGTGAAAGCGTCGCCCACGCCTTCCTCCAGCACATACGCCGTGTTCCAGTCGGTGTGTACGTCAGCCACCAATGCCACACGCTCGTCAGATTCGGAGTTCAAGGATCCGTTGTCTTTTCCAGGGAACATGGCCAGGCCTTCCAATGTGTCGCCAATGTCCCGGATGAGGGTATATTCTTGCTCAGTCAGGCCCTCTCCGCGCAGTTCTTTCTCGCTGATGATCTTGAGCGCCAAGGCCAATTCCTCCATCCGATCTAGCTTCTGCTCCATGCTCTCGGAGAGTAGGCCTCGCCCATGTAAACCGGTCTGCATCTGGGCGGTGAGCGCGGCCAGCCGGGCATAAACCTCTGGTTGTGGCTCGACGTAGCCGCGGGTCGCCTCGGGCTCCGGGCGTCCACAAACGACCACGGTTGTGGCGGATTGCTTGGCCAGGAGGATGGTATCGTGGCGCAGCTCGGTCCAGGAGCCCAGCCAGGTGTGCAGGTCCTTGTCCACCCAAGCCGGGGCGCGCATAAAGAAGGGATAACCTTCGCCCTTGACCTCCAACAGTGGCCGTAAGGTATGGAGCCAGCTCCAGTACAGGTTGCCCGTCCACTGCTCCGTAGATAGGGCGGCGAACTCGCCCTGTAGCTTGGCCAGTTGCTCAGCGTAACCCCTGTATTCGGTGTCCCCCTCGGCGGTGAGGATCTCCAGACCCCGCGCACTGCCCAGCGCAGCCGGCACGTCCAGCCCCCGGGGAAACCCGCGGATATCGCCTCCCTCAGTCTGAACCATCGTGAAGGGTTCTGCGGAGCCAAGATACCACATTTCACGTGAACCAAAGACCAATTCCTGCAATATGTAGCTGTCGGGAACGAAACGCTGGCCCATGAAGCGAAAGCCCTGACTGTATTCTACCCGCTCCCCTTGGCTCGTCGTGACAAACATGGGCGCGATAGCCGGTTTGCGCAGCTGTTGGGCAGCCGAGATGAACGATTCAATTTGGGCCTCGTCGGCCAAGGTCGCCGGGTCCGGCAGTCCGCCGTACACCTCTTGAGCCACGCGGGCATAGTCGTATACCGTCAAGTCATCGGTTGCGCCGACGAAAAAGGCTGTCGGCTCATAGATGCGATCCCAAACATCCAAGGCCGGATCATTCCCAGCATTGCTATTGTAGATCGCCCGCACGATCATGAGCGCCCCGCGTGTCTCTCGCCGTGCCGCCGTGGGGTCCTCGGGGTAGCGGCGCAAATGGAAAGACATCCGTCCATACCACATCATCGCTTGAAAGTAGCGCTGGAGATCCTCGTTCCGGGTATAGTGTCCCCGGGGAACGTACTGGCTGTAATCCTCCCAATAGCCAAAGATAGGGGATTGAACAAACCCGGCGTGGGCGTCGATCAAGGCCAGTTCCTGGTCAACCCAATCGCGTACAGGGTCGGGGATTGTAGCACCGGGATCAAGTAAGCGAGTGGCTACAGCGAAGAAGGCCATATTTTGCCGCGCGGCCTCCTGAACAGCCCCGCTGGTGGCGGCATAGTCCGCTTGGGCGGCGGCCAGCATAGCCGTACTGAGCGACTCGAGATCGCCAATCAGGTGATTTTCTTCGATCGTGCGCAGCGCGTTGTCATAGAGGATGTGAAAGGTATGCAATACGGCGTCCGTGCTGACAAAGATGGGAATGTTGTACTCTTTGGCATCCACATAGGTCGAATAGAGATTCTTATAGCCCTCGGGGACGACAACAAAGCCATTGGTTTCCAGCGTGGCTCGTTGGGCGTCGCTGAGGTAGACATTGCGGTCTAGTGCACTCAAATCGGGCGTGTAATCAGGAGCCGCAGCCACCACTTCTACAGGGATTGGCTCATAGGGGGCAAACACCGACATGCCTACCTCTATCCGCTGTGGAGGCCCAGGCGTAGCAGGGGCTGGGGCCGGAGTGCTCCCCAATCCACAGCCCAGCAGCAAGACGACCATCCAGATTATTGTCCCGGCCAATCGCTTGTTCATAGTATGCCTCCAGGAATCCTCCAAGAGAGGTACCTGAATCTATTGTAGTTTCCTCTCCCCAGCACAGAGTAGTCCTCCCAGGTCAGGCTATAGGTGCCCTTGATCTGGATGGATTTCTCTCGCCCACGCATTGTCCCCTTTGACGCTCCCGTTCCCCACCGCAGTTCGCCCGTCACCTTACGGCCTGGGTGCATACGGAAGGCGGCATCGATGGTCCGGCCACTCGTCCGTGGCGTCCAGTACGCGCTGTCGTTGGTCAAAAAGATCACGTAGCCAATGGTAGACGGCCGGCCGGCCACGACCTGTTCCACCCGCTGCACGTCCCGCCAAAAGTCGTAGCGCCCGATGTCTTGGGCGCTCTGATTTAGCAGCTCATAGTCCTCCCCTTTAACCTTTATACTGAGCCGGCGCGTCTTGTACTTGAGCTCGATAGCCAGCGTCGTCGTCTTGTCCGTCGCCCAGATGTCCAGGTACATACGGGCATCCACGTGGGGAGGCTTGAATTCCAACCGCATCGCGCACTCCGGCCACTGGTGATGGATCTCCCAGGCCAGGGCGTGCTGAAAGTCGGCTTCGGAGTGAAAAACAGGCCGCTTGCGGGCAAGTTCGCGCAAGACCGTAGCCATCTCAAACATCGTCAATCTCCCGAGGTGGATTGCGCTACCCCTCTACCGCGTCGGCGGCTACCTCCGCTCTGTCGGTCGAGAAGCGGTAGGTAAAACCGGTAGGGCAGTTCGACCCGGTAGGCATAGTTCAGGTCGCCGTTAGTGTAATCATAGTAGCTGATGTACGGGCGCCCGGCCGCATCCAGGGCCAGGGATGTGTACAGACCCACCCGGCCAAGGCTATCCACGATCTCTATCTGCCAGTCAGCGCCGTCGTACCAGGCATACTGCAGGCTAGTGTTAAAGAACCTGCTCTCCCGGAAGTAGCTGAGATGGGGCTGCTGCGCCTGGTCCAGGGCCAGGGAAACGAAGCCTCCACCCAGGCCCAGGCCCACATCCACGGTATCCCACCACCAGTAGGTGCCATTGTACCAGGCATACGTCAGGTACGGGTCGCTATAGTAGCCGATGCACGGTTGGCCGGCCGGGTCGAGGACCAGGGAGGTACGAGAGTTCAGTCCCAGGTTTGGGTTCCAACCCCCTGCTGTCTCGGTGTACCAGGACGTACCATCGGACCACGCGTACCAGAGGTCCCGCTCGACCTCGTCAGAGTAACTCATGTGCGGATGATTCCCGGTGTCCAGGGCCAACGAAATCTGCGAACCGGCGTTGCCGGCCGCATCCACAACCTCGATGTTCCAGGAAACACCGTCGTAGTAGGCGTACTTCAAGCCACCATTGCTGCGGTCATAGTAGCCGATGTGCGGATGATCTAGCGTGTCCAGGGCGAGCGAGGAATACTCACCCACCTCGCCAGCGCTATCCACGACCTCGATGTGCCAGGTGGCACCGTCATGGCGGGCGTATTTCAGGTCGCCGTCCGTGCTGTCCAGGTAGCTGACGTGGGGATATTGCCCCGTATCCAGGACCAGCGAGGCATAGCGGCCCACATCCCCGGCGCTGTCCACGGTCTCAAGATGCCATGTGGAACCATCGTGGTGGGCATACTTGAGGTCATGGTTGGTCGCATCGTAGTAGCCGATGTGCGGGTGGCCGGCCGTATCCAGGGCCAAGGAGGTGTCGAGACCGACGATCGACTGTGTGTCTACGACTTTGATCTGCCAGGAGGTGCCGTTACTCTGGGCGTACTTCAAGCTTTCGGCATCCGAATAGCTGATATGCGGCCGGCCGGCTGAATCCAGGGCGAGCGAGGTATAGTTCCCCACCAGGCCCTCGCTGTCCACGGTCTCGGTGTACCAGGAGGTGCCATCGTGCCAGGCGTACCGCAGCTCGTCACAGGCATAGTCTGGGATGTACTTGTACAGGCAGTAGCTGATGCGCGGATGCCCGGCCCCGTCGAGCGCCAGAGAGCTGTAGTAACCCACGTCCTCGCTGGCGTCGTCCACAATCTCCACGTGCCAGGCCGTGCCGTCGTGCCAGGTGTGCATGAGGTTGCCATAGTCCGAGTAGGTGATGTGCGGGTGAGCCGCGGCATCCAGGGCCAGTGAATTGTAACTGCCCATTCCCCCTACGAACTCGATCCGCCAGGCCAGACCATCATGCCAGGCATACTTCAGTCCGCCCATCAAGTCGACGTAGCTGATGTGCGGTTGGCCGGCCGAGTCGAGGGCCAAAGATGTGCAAGAGGCGACGTATTCCGATCCGTCCACCGTCTCGATTCGCCAGTCCATCCCGTCGTGCCAGGCATATTTTAGCCCATCAGTCCAGTCGATGTAGCTGATGTGCGGCCGGCTCTCCGTATCCAGGGCCAGAGAGGTCGGAAGGTTGGCGCTGGCGGCATAGTCCACAACCTGGACTTGCCAGGCGGTGCCGTCGTGCCAGGTGTACCTCAAGTTGCCTTGCGCGTCAGCGTAGCTGATGTGCGGGTGACCCAGTGAATCCAGGCCCAGTGACGTATGACCCCCTACTCCCCAGGTCTCGTCGACCACCTCCAAATGCCATTGGGTCGCGTCGTTCCAGGCATAGTAGAGATGATCGGCGCCGTAAGCGATATGGGGATGCCCGGCAGCGTCCAGGGCCAGGCTGCGATCGCCCATGTCCTCGAATAGCCTGGGCGCATCCACGTGCTCAATTACCCAGGTCGATACGGCCGGCGTGGCCTGGGGCGTGGCCGTCGCCGGCCGGCCCGGCCCCGGCGCGAGCAGAACGAGCAGGAGCAGAACGCCTAGAGTCCCTATCTTCCATGACATCGCTTCCTCCCTGGCGCGAAGCCTTGCAGTCCTTCCATAACCCCGATCCTCCACAGAGAGGCTTCTTCATTTTTGGGGCAGGCCTTGGCGCAACTGCTGGGCCGGCAAGAGTGACTCGATATCCGGACCGGCCTCGAATTTGAGCACGAAGTGGGCCGCGCGAGTAATGTCTAGCAAGGTGGCCTCATCGCGCTTCATAGATCACCTCCGCTGTGTCCAGGATGTGCTGGCGGCGAATGGGATTGTGGCTGCGCTCGACGGAACGCTTCGTGAAGAGGTCGATCTCGCGGCCCAGCAGGGCGGCCAATTCCTGCTCCATCCGCACGTGGTTGAGCAAGCTCCAGTAGTCTTCGAGGTCAAAGGTGACCAGGATATCCAGGTCGCTGTCGGGGGAAAGGTCCTCTCCTAGCACCGACCCAAACAGGGCCAGTGAGGGGTTGCGCCAGCGCCGGCAAAAGTCGGCCACCTCTTTTTCCGGCAGCTTGATGGCGGGGTTGACCATCGTGTCCTCCGTCTGACGTCGTTTCGTGCTCCTATTGTACCACGACGCCTGGGTCCAAGTTCTTCGAGTGGAGCTATGGTGCATCACGTCTCGCTGATCAAGGCTTTAGGTGGCTTCGATGATCTTGCTGACGGTGTCCGAATCCCTGGTGAGCCTCTGACTCACCCGACGCGATAGCTCCTTCTTGTTGACGCGTTCGCTCATCGTTCCTCCAGGTCAGGGATGTTTGGGACTCGGCCCCGCACGCGTCGTGGCACCAGTTCAATGTCTGGCGGCAGGGGATGATCGGACAACTAGACGATTCCTGAACCTGGTGTAGGACTCATTCTTCCCTCCATCTGCGCACTGGCTGTCCCACCGGAATTCATGCTCTCAGGACCCTTCTGCCAGTGGATGGTCTGGTATAATAGCTTCCCAAACTACTCTCAGATCCGAGCCCTCGATATCATCTGGAGGCAATGAGGCTAGATCCAGCTTTTCACCTTTTTCAAGGGCCTCTTGCGCAAGGATAACAAGCTTCTGCAGGGCTCTCTTACTCGGTGGCCAGTACATCTTCATCCACCTTATACGAGGAAGTCGGAAGCGCCCTACTGTGAGCCGCATCCCGCGAGACGGCATTCTGCCGGCTGCCAGAAAGTCCTCCTCTGTCATGAATGTCGAGACCGGGTACGAGCCCGCTGGTGGTGAATCGAACTCAGCTACAATCTGCTGTCTGTCAACCCCATGATCCGAAGTGCGCACGAGGTCGTGCTGGTGCACCGAACCCGGGAACGTGACCATATGCCCGGTAACCTGCACTTCTACATGAATACCAGTGACGTTCGCAACTTGACCATTGATGACCTGCTGCCAGCCTGCAGGGAGGGAAAGATCAGTCTGATAAGGTCCAATTTCAGACGCAATTTCGCCCTGTTGCCACTTCAACCATACGAGGTCTCCGACCGACCCGCAGAATGCACCTTGTGAATCCCGGAAGAAGAAAAGATCGCCAACACCTGCCGGACCCGGAATGTCGTTTCTAATCTCAATACTTGTGATCGAGAGCAACAGGTACAGTATTGACTGGAAGGCTTGTCGAACGGATGGGGAAAGGCTTGCCGTGGTGTCCTTGAGGAGCAGGGTAGTAATACCGATCCGCCGCGCACGGAGCACCGCGTCTTTGGTAAATCGACTTGCCGACACAAAGATGCCTAGTTGGGTTGGCAAGCCCACGTCCTCCAGCTTGCCAATGAATTCATCGATCTGCTTCGTTCCGGTTGGCTTTTTCTCATTCTTGCATTCAATCGCGATATGCACTGGATAGCCAGCGACCTGACTCGACACCAGAACATCAATCTCCCTCCGCCGGCCACTCTCATCCTGTGCGTAGAGGAAGACATTCGTCTCCACTTTGACGTTAGGAGTGCTATGCATGCTTGCCACTACCTGCTCGACCATGTCGCCTTTCGCTCTGGTTGACGTCGCAGGAGGTTTGCGTTTTTTTCGAATATGGCTGCGTTTGATCATGCTGACTGACCTGCTCCTTTCACTGACAATAGTAGTCCCAATGGGTGTGGGAGGCGAAAGCAAGGGACGGATCTCTCAGATAGTCATCCTGGTGCAAAGTGTGGATTGTATGTTCGACCGCGGTTCCACCGGTTGCTTTTTCGAGTTCGGCGATGTAGTGATAGACATTCAGCCCCGGTTCTGTCGGACCTGGGAGAATGACGCCGTATCGCATCTCCTTCTCCAGGTTTTTGAGATCGAACACGACTAGGAACGATCGTAGTTCCGGTGGTTGCGATATAACACTGACGCCAAGGGCCTCATCCGGAATACCCGCGCCTATTATTCCCCAGCTAGGCAATATCTTTGATGTTGGATTATCTATCTGACCACGGATGACCCGAAGATTCGCGTTTATAAGGAAGCCATATCCCAGTTGGGCAAAAGCCAACAGATAGCCAATCCTTAACAGGGCCACTTGCGGTCGATTCGCATGATAGCCAAGCCGGAAAACGAGTTGGATACTTGATATCGTGCCAGCCATCTCCAGCTCGTGCAGCCTATCGATCTGGGCAGGGTCAGATCTGGCAGGATCATAGTTGATCTCGATGGTACCCTCAGGACTGAAATGGGTCGTTGCCGTTAGGTCAACCGATGAATCAGGCCTGAATCGGGTTTCTATCTCAACGCCAGGCACCCCAGAGAAAAACTGGTCAGCGCGGAGTTTCTGGTGTAGATGACTCTCAATTTCCGTGCCTGCCTGATTATTGCATATTTTGCAGGTCAATACTCGAGCCCTCCCTCCAAGTGACTTTGGAGGGACATCCTCGAGTGTAAGGCGGTCAGCATACTGATCTGACAGCGCCGCTCTTGTAAACAGCTTGAAGCAGATCGGGCAAATGTAGCTCTCCTCAATATCGGGATTTATCCTTATCCTTGGATGTCTTTTGACATAAGACAGGTTTCGTGAAAACAACTCGAACATGCGGAGTCGTTTAACATATCCTTTGCTATGAGGCTGATTTGGTCTCGGCGGCATACGATTACCCTGTGTGTACTGCGCGATGGTCGCGGTGCTATGGGTCAACCATTGAATCTCTCTGTGGTGGTTGATGAAGGCACGGGACCGCTAATTGCGCTCAGCCATCGCTGTGCTGGCTGGATAATTAGGCGTGTTGCTCAGACCCAGATACCGCTTTCATCTTTGTACCCAATGTAGAATCGAGTAGGTGTCTCGTAAGTGATGCCCTGGGCTTCAACCAGGTTTACAAGTTGGCGATCAGCTTGTAGGATTGTCTCTTCTTGTATGAATTCCAGCCCGATCCGCCCAAACAGGTCTGGCATAAGCCGAAGTTCGCAATTGGGGCTCCTGATGGTAAACGAGCCGACGTTCAGCCGCTTCCGCTCCGCTACTGAAGCGGTAAGGTAAGCTTGCATTATCTCCTTGCTAGGTCGAGGGACGTCAAGCTGGAGACCGTACCGCCCGTAGAGTACCTGGAGTTGGTCGAAGTTGAGAGTTGCAGTGAGTAGTATTTCCCCAGTGATCAAGGCATAACAGCTCTGATGATCAAGAGGGAATATCCCATAAGGAGCGGTTCTTGGAGTTGGTCGGTCAAACGACCATAGATTGTGAAACTGTATAACATGCTCGACGCCTGCGAACGGGCGTTCATGTGGGGAAGGATTTCCCTCGCTCTTCATCCATACGCCTTCAACTACCAGTGCATCGCTGACATCTACTCTGTGATATCCCCTCTTTCTTGCTTGGGAAATCACCTCTGCAACAGCGGAATGATAGGTCGTAACAGGAACATCAGCTCTAATGATCAAGTCGCGTCTCCCTTTTCGGATGCGGACGCCTGTATTCAGAAAGCCCAGGAGCTCTTCCATGCGGGTTCGCTGTCGTTTGGCCCGGCGGTTACGCTTTGAGGCTCTGCCGTATTTGGTTTCCACCAGAGTAATGTCGCCTTCGCCGATTATGGTTAGGTCTCCATGCCGCAGTATAGAGGTTAGGTCATTGACCAGCACAATTGCATCCTGTTCCTCCACGATGTTTTGGGCGACACTGAAATCACCTGCCAGGCTGTTGTCCAGGGCTCCGGTTTTTGCATGTTCTGCGAGTAGCTGTACCAGAATTCGGTCAAATCCGAGCACGCGCCAGGCTAGCGAGTCAGCAATCTGCTTTGTGATCAGGGTCAGACGTTTCGCAACGGCAACGCCGAGATGATTGCCCGTCTGCTTGAATTCGGTCATCTTGCTCTGGAACTGCATAAGGACCTCGGCCAAGCCCATCTGTATTATGAGAATAGCCTTCGGATCCTTGCTGGCCTCTCGGCTCAGGCGGAATAAATCGAAAAGTGGTTCGCACCTCTCCTGATATGCAGGGGACGCCAGCACCTGGGAGTGCAGACTGATTTTTTGCTCAGAGGTTTTCTCGGCATCCATTATGGTCCTCACTTGCCTGCCATCAAACCCGGTACAGCTCCATTCTACTTTACTTTGGCTTGTTTTTCAACAGGTTTGTTGTTCTGCCGAAACGTCAAGATGACACTCGGCCGAAAATGTGGTAAGATAAGCACGTAGCCGAAGCACGGCGTGGACGAGAAGACGGTCCACACCGCGATAGGTTATTCGCTCGTGAGACAATCTGTGACATGCCAAGGGCTTCCAATGAACGAGCCGTTTACGGATCAGATTATTGCGCAGATTGATCAGGCGGCAGAGCTCTACTATCGGCTGCTCCTGGTCGTGGCGCCCTCCGGACATGCCAAGACCGCCGTGCTGCAGGAGGTGGCCAGGCGCACCGGGGCTCCCTATGTGAACGTGAACCTGGAACTCAGCCGCCGATTGCTGGGTCTGACCGAACGCCGACGCACCCTGGACCTGCCCGGAATACTGGGCGACATTGCGACCGGAGACGACGTTTCCCTGGTGCTCCTCGACAACATCGAGATCCTCTTTGATGCTGCGCTCAAACAGGATCCGCTCCGCTTGCTGCAGTCCGTG
This sequence comes from Anaerolineae bacterium, assembly GCA_016926595.1. Next base: position 12,441 of record JAFGOG010000174.1, on the reverse strand, counting down.
TCTCGCAACCGCACTGTGGTGGCTGCCTGGAATGGCACAATCGACCGCGGACACCTCATTTACGCGGTACCGGGACACCCTGAGTACCGTCGCTATCCCATTCAAGACCTCTTGGTGGTGAGCCTGGAAAGGGGAATCTGACAATGAAATACCGCGACCTGGTTCAGTTTCAGCCCATTGAGACCGTGGTGCAACTGCGGGATGCGGACCAGATGGCAGCGGCCCGGCAACTGGTGGCCACCTACGTGATATCGGATGAGATGGCCGATCGGCTGACCGGTGTCGTGTTTCCACAGCTTCAGTTTGAGCATCCCGCTGACAACAAGGGCCTGCTCGTCGTGGGAAACTATGGTACCGGCAAGTCCCACCTGATGTCGGTCATCTCCGGCATCGCCGAATATGCTGAGCTGACCGCTGTCTTGAGCAACCCGCGCGTGGCCGAAGAGGCGGCTGCGATCGCCGGCAAGTTCAAGGTAGTCCGCGCCGAGATTGGTGCTACCACAATGCCGCTCGGCGCTATAGTGGCTGCGGAACTCGAGGAACACCTGGCCGATATGGGGGTCAGCTATACCTTTCCGACGGCGGACCAGGTCAGCAGCAACAAGCCGGCCTTTGAGGAGATGATGGCTGCTTTCCATTGTCAGTACCCGGACCACGGCCTCCTCCTCGTCGTGGATGAGTTGCTTGATTACCTCCGCACACGTCGCGATCAGGAGTTGATCCTGGACCTGAGCTTTCTACGCGAGATCGGCGAGGTTTGCCGCGACCTGCGCTTCCGCTTCATCGCTGGCGTGCAGGAGATGTTGTTTGACAATCCACGTTTCTCCTTTGTTGCCGAGACGATTCGGCGGGTCAAAGACCGCTTCGAGCAGGTTCCAATAGCCCGCAGGGATGTGAAATTCGTTGTCGCAGAACGGCTGCTGAAAAAGACGGCCGAACAGCAGGTGCGCATCCGCGAGCACCTGCGGCCTCTGGCCCGCTTCTATGGGGATATGAACGAGCGCATGGACGAGTATGTCCGGCTCTTTCCCGTCCATCCGGACTACATCGATACGTTCGAGCGCATTACGGCAGTCGAAAAGCGCGAGGTGCTCAAGACGCTCTCCCGTGCGATGCGCCAGATGCTTGACGTGGAGATTCCTGCCGAGCAGCCCGGACTGCTCGCCTATGATAGCTACTGGGACACGCTGCGGCAGAACACGGCGTTTCGCGCCGTGCCCGAGATCCGCAAGGTGATTGACTGCAGCCAGGTGCTCGAAGCGCGCGTCCAGCAGGCTTCTTCCCGGCCGGCCTACCGGCCGATGGCCCTGCGGATCGTCCATGCGCTCTCGGTTCACCGTCTGACGACAGGGGACATCTATGCACCCTTGGGCCCCACCGCCGGGGAACTGCGCGATCAGCTCTGCCTGTATCAGCCGGGCCTTGAGGATCTGGGCGGTGAGCCGGCAGCCGACCTCCTAACGCAGGTCGATACTGTGCTGCGGGAGATCATGCGCACCGTCAACGGGCAGTTTATCTCCAGGGCACCCGACAGCGGACAGTACTATCTTGACCCGGCGAAAGATGTGGACTATGATGCGCTGATTGACCGACGGGCCGAGAGCCTGGATGAGGAACAACTGAACCGGGCCTACTTCAACGCCCTGGCCAAGATACTCGAGCGTACCGATCAGTACTACCCCGGCACGCACCTGGCCTGGGAGTATGAGTTGGAGTGGCTGGAGCGGCGGGCCGCCCGGGCCGGCTACATGTTCTTTGGCACGCCGAACGAACGCTCCACGGCTCAGCCACCGCGGGACTTTTACCTGTACTTTGTCCAGCCTCACGACCCGCCCTTCTTCCAGGACGAGAAGCGATCTGACGAGGTCTTCTTCAGGCTTACGGGGATAGATGATACCTTTTCCCTGGCCCTGAACCACTATGCGGCAGCGTTGGATCTGGCGGCGACCGCTTCCGGCCAGGCAAAGACCACGTACGAAAGCAAGGCAGCGGCGTTCTTGACAGCACTGGTCAAGTGGTTCCAGGAGCATATGACCACGGCCTATGACGTAGGCTGCGCAGGGAGAAGCAGGCCGTTCCTGGAGTGGGTCAAGGAGGCTCGACGGCCGGGGAGAGTTCCCCTCATGAGCAGTGCGGTGACCAATGTCCGCGACATTGTGAATGCTGCGAGTTCGGTTTGCTTGGCTGCCCACTTCGCTGATCAGGCCCCTGCCTATCCAACCTTCTCCGTGCTGATCACCCGGGCCAATATGCCTCAGGCAGCCCAAGACTCCCTACGGTGGATCAGGGGAGTGACCAAGACCCAGCAGGCTACGGCCGTGCTGGACGCTCTGGAATTGCTCGACGGGGACCGTCTGGCCCCGGCACACTCTCGCTACGTCCAGTACCTCTCCGACTTGCTCGGCAGAAAGGGGCAGGGGCAGGTGCTGAACCGCAGCGAGATATTCCAGGATGTGCAGGGGCTGGAGTACATGGCTCCGCAGCAATACCGGCTGGAACCCGAATGGGGCGTCGTTCTGCTGGTCGCAATGGTGTATGGCGGGGAGGCGGTACTGGCCCTTCCTGGCAGAAAGGTGGATGCCGGCAACCTGGATGATCTGGCAAACGTGTCCTGGGACGATTTGCTCCGCTTCAAGCATATCGAAAAGCCGAAGGATTGGAACCTGCCGGCCCTGCAAGCCCTCTTCGAACTCCTGGGGCTGGCACCAGGAATGGCCCAACTGGTGGCGCAGGGCAAGGATGAACCTGTGCAGACCCTTCAGTCGGCGATTGCGCAGGCGGTGGGCCGGTTGGTCCAGGCTCGCCAGGTTGTCCTGAGTGGGCTTCCCTTCTGGGGACGGAACCTGCTGGGCGAGACCGAACAGGGGGAATACGGTGTCCGTATGGAGGGCACCCAGGCCTTTCTGGAATCCCTCCAGACGCTAAATTCCCCCGGCAAGCTCAAGAACTTGCGCTGCGATGTGGGCCAGATCAAGGCTCAACAGGCTGGAATGGACGTTATGAGCGAGGTACTGGCACTGTATGGGTTGGTGAGCGACCTTGGGGTGTTGGCGGGTTATCTCGCACAGGCCGAGATGGCCCTGCCTGGGGATCATTCCTGGGTCCAACAGGTGAAGGATGCGCAGGCCGAGGTGCTGGCGCAGATAGGCAGTCCGGCCCAGCGCCAATCCCCAGGGTTCCGCCAGCAGACGCTTCAACGCTTGAGCAGGCTCAAGCAGGGCTACCTGGTCAAGTATATGGAGCTCCACACACGGGCGCGGTTGGGAGCGAACGAAGACCGTCAGAAAAAGACGCTGCTGCGCGACCGCAGGTTGGAACGCCTGGAGAAGCTGGCAGCCATTGACCTTCTGCCGGCGGGCCAACTGGCTGACTTGAAGGAACGTCTGGCCGGCCTGCCGAGCTGCTTCGCCCTGGCCGAGACCGACCTGCAAACGACGCCACTTTGCCCACACTGCCATTTTCGGCCGGCCACCGAGTCTGTCGGCACGGCGGCCGGGCTGCTGCTGGCCACACTGGACAGCCAGATGGACGGGCTGCTGGCGAGCTGGACGCAGGCTCTGCTGGATAACCTTGCTGATCCAGACACGCAGGCGAACCTGGCCTTGTTAAGCGTGGAAGCACAGGCCATGTTGCGCGATTTCCTGGAGGCGCGCAGCCTGCCTGTCGAGTTGAGCCCCGAGTTCATCCAGGCTCTCCAGGAGGCCCTGGCCGGACTGATCAAGGTGCCGGTGCGGATACAAGACCTCGGCGCGGCTCTCTTTACCGGTGGGGCACCGGCCACGCCCGCGGAGATGAAGAAACGCCTGGAATCGTACCTGGCCGGGCTGACGAGTGGCAAGGATGCCACCAAGGTGCGGATTGTCCTGGAGTAGAGACTGTGGAGGTTTGCGATGGATCGGGATGAGCTGATTGAACGACTTAGAGCGTACGAATGGAACGACATCGAGTTCAAGGCGGCGCAACAACATGCGCCCAGGTCAGCTTACGAGACGGTCTCCGCCTTTGCAAATACCGCTGGGGGATGGCTCGTTTTTGGTGTGCGGCAAACGGACGGCAGTTTCGAAGTCATTGGCGTGATTGCCGTTGACCAGGTGCAAAACGAGTTCATCTCTACGTTGCGCTCGGGCAAAGTCAACCAAGCAATTGCTTTTCAAGCAGATCTTGTTCAGATCGAGGGGAAGCCCCTGTTGGTGTTCTATATTCCCGAGGCCCCTCGCCAGGAGAAACCGGTCTTTCTCGACGGAGACATTCGCAATTCCTTCATCCGGCGAGGAGGATGTGATCTCCGCTGCGCGCCGGCGGAAATCGAACGCTTTGTCCGGGAGGCTTCCTCGGTACCATACGATAGCGAGACCGTTGATGTTGACCCAGGCCGGTGCTTTGATCCCGACGCTGTCCAATGGTACCGGAGCGAATTCCAGCGCCGCAATCCTCAGCAGGACCAGGCACTCTCCGATGTCGAGTTCCTGCACCACTGGGGCTTATTGGTAGAGGTCGGCGCTCAACTCAAGCCAACGCGAGCCAGTGTGCTCCTCTTTGGCACCGTACCGGCACTGCTGCAGGTGCTTCCGCGCGCGATTGTGGATTGCCAGTGGCACAATAACCCCCATGACGATCTGTCCTCCAGTCAACGGTTCGACGACCGCTGGACAGGCGAAGTGAACCTGGTCCAGTCGTGGCGAGGGGCGCGCGACTTTTACCTTCGACATGCAGAAAGCGCGTTTCATGTTGATCCGGAGACGCTTCAGCGGACAGACCTTCCGCCCGACTATATTTCTTTCCGGGAGGCACTTGTCAACTTGCTCATGCATCAGGACTTTGGCGATCAGCACCGTACCCCTCTTGTTGCGTTCTTCCAGGACCGAACCGTATTCTGGAACCCCGGAGACGCCTTCCTCCCGCGCCAGCAGCTGCTGGAGCCTGGCGAGAAAACTGTGCGCAATCCCAGAATTGTGGGGGCGTTTCGCCGGATCGGTCTAAGCGAACAAGCCGGCACAGGCCTGCGCGCGATCTTCCACAACTGGGCGGAGATGGGTTGGGTTCCACCGGTGGTTGAGAATGACAAGGGCGACAACTCGTTCCGCTTGACTTTGCTCAAACAGAGTCTGTTTTCCGAGGAACAGATCCTCTTCCGAGCTCAGTTGGGTGTTCGGCTGGGAGAGGACGAAGCCAAGGTGTTGGCCCTGGTCTATCGCCAAGACCATGTAGACCTGATTGACGCGAAGGCAGTAACCGGACTGCCCGGTCATAGGGCCCAGGCTGTGCTCGACCGCCTGGTAACGCAGGTCCTTCTCGAGCGCGTCGATGCGCAGCCCCAGCCGTACTATCTGCTGGCCGGTCACTTGCGTGCTACATATGGCCGTGTCCCTGGCGCCGCGGCTGTAGCAGCCGCAGCGACCAAGCCCGGCGGTCCACTCCACCAGTTGAGCGCTGACCAGTGGCGGGTTGTGCTCTACTGTGACGTTCCCCGTAAACGCAAGGAGATCAAGGCGATTGTGGGAATCAAGAGCCAGACAGCTTTTCTCCGAGACGTCTTGCAGCCCTTGCTGGATGCGAATATCCTGCGCAGGACACATCCGGACCAGCTTACGCACCCCCAGCAGAGCTATCTGCTGACCGAGTTCGGTGTGCAGCTGAAGGACACCCACCTGCATAGCCAGCCAGACAACGAACCGCCCGCCAGCAGCGAGGATAACCGATGAGCCGGCAATACACTTTCGCGGAGACGGACCAGGGGACTACCAGCAACGGCCCCGTCGAGTGCCTCGGGCGCACCTTCCCTGATGACGTGGCCCGCCGTGCCTACTTCCGGGAGCGGCTGCGGGAAAAGCTCCGGGACCCGGCCCTGCGCCAGGTGCCGGGCTTCCCTTGCGCCAGCGACGAGGACATCCTGGGCCTCTCCGACCCGCCCTACTATACTGCCTGCCCGAATCCCTTCCTGGATGAGCTCGTCCGACTGTACGGCCACCCCTATGACCCGGCCGCCGACAGCTACCACCGCGACCCCTTCGCCGTCGACGTCAGCGAGGGCAAGACCGGGCCACTCTACGCAGCCCACTCCTACCACACCAAGGTGCCCTACCGGGCCATTGTCCCGGCTATTCTACACTATACCGATCCGGGCGACCTCGTCCTCGACGGCTTTGCCGGCACGGGGATGACCGGCGTGGCGGCCCAGATGTGTGGCCAGCCCGATGCCGAGTTTCGGCTGCTGGTGGAGGCGGAGTGGCGGGCCTCCGCCCACCCGGACGTCCCGTGGGGGCCACGACGCGTTCTGTTGAACGACCTCAGCCCGGCGGCTACCTTCATCGCCGCCAACTATAACCTGCCCTGGGACGCCCCGGCCTTTGCCCGCGCGTCCCGCCAGCTGCTGGATGAACTGGAGGCGGAGTTGGGCTGGATGTACGAGACGCGCCACAGCGATGGCCAGGCCGGGCGGATCGACTACACCGTCTGGAGCGAGGTCTTTGCCTGCCCGCACTGCGGTGGTGAGATCACTTTCTTGGAGGAAGCGTTGGACACCGAAAGCGGCCGGGTGCGAGAGCAATTTCCCTGCCCGCACTGCGGCGCCAATCTGACCAAATCTCGGCTGGACCGGCTGTATGAAAGCTACTTTGACCCCGTTATTGGTGAGACGATCAAGCGAGTTCGGCGCGCGCCCGCGCGCATCCACTACCGCGTGGGCAAGCAGCGCTTTGATAAGGCGCCTGACGCCGAGGACTTGGCGCTCGTAAAGAAGGCCGACTCTCGCCCGCTGCCCGCAGCGGTGCCGACAAACAAGCTTCCCTTTATGCATATGACGCACCAGCGAGCTCGTATGGAGGCGTTCGGGATCACCCATCTCCACCACTTCTTCCTGCCCCGCGCCGCCCAGTCCCTGGGATGGCTTTGGGAAAAGGCTGCTGCGGCGGAGGAGCCGCGGTTGCGCAGTACGCTTTTGTTCTTTGTCGAGCAGGCGCTTTGGACAATGTCAGTTCTCAACCGTTACCGCCCGACTGGTTATTCGCAAGTTAATCAATATCTGACCGGTGTCTACTACGTACCCTCCCAGATTTCCGAGTGCAGCCCCTGGTACGTCCTGGAGGGCAAGAGAAAGCGGCTGGCGCGGGCCTTCCAGCGTGGCTATGCAGTGCTAGGCCAGGCCGCTATCTCTACCGGCGATGCTGCCCACCTGGGCCTGCCGGCGAACTCGGTGGACTATATCTTTACCGACCCGCCCTTTGGCGAGAACATCTACTACGCCGACCTGAACTATCTCGTGGAGTCGTGGCACCGCGTCTGGACGGACACCGGACCGGAGGCGATCATCGATCGGGCCAAGGGCAAGCAGCTCCTGGACTACCAGGATCTGATGCGGCGCTGTTTTGAGGAGTACTACCGCGTGCTCAAGCCGGGGCGCTGGATGACGGTGGTCTTTCACAATTCGCGCAACGCCGTCTGGAACGCCATACAGGAGGCACTGCAGGCGGCCGGGTTTGTGGTGGCTGACGTGCGCACCCTCGACAAGCAGCAGCGCTCCTATCGCCAGGTGACCAGCACGGCGGTCAAGCAGGACCTGGTGATCTCGACCTACAAGCCGAACGGCGGCCTGGAGGAGCGGTTTTCTCTGGCGGAGGGGAAAGAGGAAGGGGCCTGGGATTTTACGCGGGCGCACCTGCGGCAGTTGCCTGTGTGTATTATGCAGGACAACCAGTTGGAGGTGGTTGCCGAGCGCCAGGCCTACCTGCTCTACGACCGTATGGTTGCCTTCCATGTCCAGCGCGGGATCACGGTGCCGTTGTCGGCGCCCGCGTTTCTCGCCGGACTGGAGCAGCGTTTCCCCGAGCGGGACGGCATGTACTTTTTGCCGGACCAGGTGGTGGAATACGACCGGCAGCGACTGGTTGCCCGCGGGGTGCGCCAGTTGGAGCTCTTTGTCACCGATGAGGCCAGCGCCGTACAGTGGCTGCGGCAGGCCCTGGCCCAGAAGCCGCAGACGTTCCAGGAGATCCATCCGCACTTTATCAAGGAAATCGCGGGTTGGCAGAAGCACGAACAGGCCCTGGAGCTTTCCCGCCTGTTGGAAGAGAATTTCCTCCGCTACTCTGGGCAGGGACCTATCCCCGACGCCATCTGGACCTGGATGCGTATGCAGACCGAGTACCGGGAGCAGATGTCAGGCCAGGATCCCGCCACGGCCGGATCGTCGCTGCGGCTGGTGGCCAAGGACCGCTGGTACGTCCCCGACCCCAGCCGGGCCGACGACCTGGAGAAGCGCCGTGAGAGTATGCTACTGCGTGAGTTTGAGGAATACCGGGCCTCGTCCCAGCAGAAGCTAGACGTGTTCCGGCTTGAAGCGGTTCGGGCCGGTTTCAAAAAGGCCTGGCAGGAACGCGATTACGGCACCATCATCGCCGTCGCCCACAAGCTCCCCGACGAGGTCCTGCAGGAGGACCCCAAGCTGCTGATGTGGTACGACCAGGCCGAGACCCGCATCAGTGGCGAGAAGTAGACCTGGGCCTACCGGAGGCGGGGCATGGCCGGATGGCGCGATCTGATAGTGAAAGAGTTTCCACCCCAGGCTGCTCGGCTGACCCTGGTAGCCGATCCCGATGCACTGCTTCTGGAACAGGGCGTTCTGGAGGACATTCGCGCGCGCGGCTACGAGTTGCTCGTCCTGGAAGATCCCGTCGCCTTCCGTTTCGCCTACGAATCCACCTACCGGGTTCGTTGGGAACACGGTGCCCCGCTTGACCTGGTGATTGTTGTGCGGGACCCGGCCCACGACCTGCAGTCCCTGCCTTACGACCTGCTTCGGGCCGGCCGGCAAGTTGCCTTTTGTCTTGCCGATATCTTTCCACATCTGAGTTCCCCGGTCGTCGCCGTACTGGACCGCAGCGACCTGGACGCCCTCTACCACGCCCAGTCCCAGCATCGCCCGCCGCCCCTGGGGGAGATGGCCACCAAGGATTTCGTGCTGCGCTACGTATTCGAGTTTGCCCCTGAGCTAATCCAGAACGACGCCGACCTGCTGCGTTTTCTATTGCGCCGACACTATCGCCAGCAGCGTATACCGCCGGTGCTGGATAAACGGTTGGTCCAGCTATTGCGCCGGGACGGGCGTTTCGCTGGCTGGCCCTTGGAGCAGATTGTTCCCGATCGCGAAGCGTTCCTGGCTTTTTTGCAGGAGCGCTGGCCGCCCTTTATATTTCAGCTGGCTGCGGATGCGGGGCAGGCCATCGATCCCGGACCTGAGGCAGCTCAACATCTGTCCTATCCCGGTCCGGCGACCCTTCCCTTTGCGCACCAGGATGTCAAGGTCTATGTGGATAGTCTCTTTCTGGATGGTCTCTTGCGCCCGCTTCCCTGGGCGGACCCTGGCGTGCTGGCCCAGCAGTGGGTGGCCGTAGGGCTGCGGTTTGACGCGGAGACCGATCGCCTGCGGCGATTGGACGGCTTGAGCGAGTCGCTGCTAGCAGAGATGCCGGCCCCGGCGGCCCGGCACGGTGAGTGGCTTCAGTATGCGCCGCGCTGGGCTGAATGGACTGTCCTTTGGCATGCGGTGGCCCCTTCAGCGCGAGCAGAAAGGGAGGAACATGCCCAGGCACTTTGGGGCTCGGTAGATGCAGCCTTTGTGTCCTGGGTGCGACAGCACTATGCCGGATTACACAACCAGCCGCCGCGACCTCCGATTATGCTCCACCATTTGCCCCGCACCTTGGCGCTGCACCGCGTGCAGACCGGGAACAAGGTCGCGCTGGTGGTGCTGGATGGTTTGGCGTTGGACCAGTGGGTTGTGCTACGCGAGGCGCTGCAGGAGCAGCAATCGGGACTGCGGTTTCGCGAGAGTGCCGTCTTTGCCTGGCTTCCAACTACCACTGCGGTTTCCCGTCAGGCCACTTTTGCCGGCAAGATACCCTTGTTCTACCCAGATAGCCTCCAGTCTACCGATAAAGAAGCCGGCCTATGGGAGCAGTTCTGGGTCAATGAAGGGTTGGTTCCGGTGGAGATTGCGTATGCCCGGACCACGGGCGACGAAGAGAACCTTGTCGTGGTGGAGGAGGCGCTGGCCCATCCCAAAGTCAAGGTCGTGGGCCTGGTGGTAGGAAAGGTGGACAAGATCATGCACGGGATGGCGTTGGGCACAGGTGGGATGCACAACCAGGTCCGGCAGTGGGCACTGAGCGGCGCGTTGACCAGGCTGCTGGATCTACTGCTGGACCATGGCTGGGCCGTCTTTCTGACCTCGGATCACGGCAATATTGAAGCGGTTGGTTTGGGGCGGCCAGCAGAAGGCGCAACCGCCGACCTGCGCGGGGAGCGCGTCCGCGTTTACCCCGACGCGGTCCTGCGCGCGCAGGTGCAGCAGCGTTTCCCGGAGGCGTTGGTCTGGCCGACGATTGGCCTACCGAAAGACTTTCTGGCGTTGTTCGCACCCAATCGCCGGGCTTTTGTTCCCGAAGGGGAACGAACCGTCGCTCATGGTGGTATTTCCCTGGAAGAACTGATCGTTCCCTTTGTACAGATCGACCGGAGGTCGAGTTGAACGAAGCAATGGCAGTAGGCTTCAGCCAGCGCATCCAGTTAGCGTGGCTAGAACAAACGGCGGCAGGGATGATGTCCGGTCAGTCTCGCGTGCAGATTGAGGCTGCGCTGCAGGAACATCTGCGTGACCGGCTCTCCGTGGGGGGAGATGCCGAACGCGGCACTCGAGAGAAGGCTATCACGATCCTGCTCAAGATATGGGTGTCCGTACCGGAGGGGCTGGAGAGCTTCCGTGATGAGGGGCTCGACCACTTGCGGCGCCTACCAGCCAGCGAACACCTGGCAGTGCACTGGGGCATGACTCTGGCGGTCTATCCCTTTGTTGGAACTGTCGCCGAAACGGTAGGTCGGCTGCTGCGACTGCAAGGCGCGGCCTCGGCCGCGCAGGTCCAACGGCGGATGCGGGAGCAGTTGGGGCAGCGGACGACGGTGGCTCGGGCGGTGAGGCGCGTCCTGCGGTCCTTCATCGACTGGGGTGTATTGCTGGAGACAGGGGCGAAGGGGACCTATCGGGGCACACCTGCCAGGTTGGTAGAGGACCGGCGACTGGGTGCCTGGCTCATCGAGGCGGCATTGATCGCCAGCGGCTCTGATTTGGCGCCGCTTGCCGCGATTGCCGGCACGCCGGCGCTCTTCCCCTTCACACTAAGCCTCACCGGTGGTCCGGGATTGGTCGAGAATCCCCGGATTGAGTATCTACGCCAAGGTCTTGATGAGGAGATCATTACGCGCAAATTGAACCCCCGGCCAGCACGGCAAGGCTGATTTTGTCCTCTCGCTTCACCTTCAGTTTGGCGCAGCACCTCGGATTTTTCCCCTGACTTCTCTAGCCGCTTCATAGCGCTGCTGCACCAGCGTCCGGCTGGTACCGCCGGCCGGCGCTCCGCGTCAAGGGGTCCCTCCGTCTCCGCCGGCCGGCGCTCCGGGCCCCTTGACCCGGGCCCCGCCTTTCCTCCACCCCACCCCCGCCTGCGCTACCTCGTCGTGCACCACGTCAATGCGGTCGCGAATGGCGGCAGCCACGACCTGGCCAATCTGGTCGTGCTGTGCCAGAAGCACCACGCCGACGCCCACCCTTTCCTGCGGCTCAAGCTGCTGCGGTACAGACGGCGGCACTGAACCCACGCCGTGGGCTCAGTCAGTTTCGACGAACGACTGCCGGCCGTGCCGCCAGCAGTTGATCCGCCGCTGGTTTTCCCAGGCCAGCCAGAACGTCAGCAGGCCCACGGCGAGGGCGATGCCGGTGCACCAGGCAGGAAGGAGGCTTGATAGGATGAGAGCGGCCACGACCGCCAGCCAGATGCCGGCGTAGAAGCAGCGCATCCGCACCAGCGCCGCCCACTCGGCCGGCCCCGGCAGCGGGAGGCGCTGGCGAGAGACATAACGCCGGTACAGCCAGGCCGGAAGGGGCCCCGCCCCGTCGTTGTCCCACCACTTGGCGTTGAATTGCCTCCAATCACGGCCGGGCGCCGGCACGAGCAGCCGGCCTAGCCGCCAGTTCGCCCACCTCTTTCGCAGGGGATAACGCCAGGCTGCCGCGGCCGCCCGCAGCCGGTCCCGCGGCCTTAGCTCCTGACCTTGTTCCTGGGCAAAGAGCCACACCAGCCAGGGCAGGTGGTAGTACCCGCCTCCGACGAGCTCGACCAGGCCGACTTCGGCCAGTGCCTCGAACGCCCAGCATGCGTCGTTCTCAGTCCCTCCCCACAACGCCCGGCCCAGGTATTCGTCGTAGGCGCCGAGAAAGGGCATCCGCCCCAGCACGGCCAGCCGCCGGCGCAGTTCCCGCCCCAACCGCTGCCACACCGCGGCGACGGCCTCGCGCCAGCGCATCGTCCCCGTTGCGGTGGCGCGCGCCTGCTCCGCGCAGACGCCTTCTGGAAACCACGCATGGACAGTCACCCAGTACTCGATCCGGCG
>JAFGOG010000173.1 GCA_016926595.1 Anaerolineae bacterium | reverse complement strand
GAGTGGGCGTTGAGAGTGAGCCGGGCCAGGGTAGCAGTTTCTATTTCACTCTGCCCGCCGCGCCAGCCAGCGGGGTCGCCGAACAAGGCACCCGGTCGGCCTGACGCCCTGCAAAGCGGCGCCGTTTTCGTTTTCGCCAAGCCGTGGTAAAATAGAGCCGCCGTGCCCCTTGGGGCGCCTTTGCGCCGACTGATCACCCTGGAGTCCTTTGGGCACCTGGTGGTTGGATGATTTTCGAAAGGAGGCTGTGAGATGGAATTCAAGATCGTCCCGATCGACAAGCCAGAGCCGATCAACTTTGTCCTGGGCCAGACCCACTTTATCAAGAGCGTTGAGGACATTCACGAAGCGGTCGCCACCGCCGTGCCGGGCATCAAGTTCGGCCTGGCTTTCTGCGAGGCCTCGGGCAAGTGCCTCATCCGCTGGAGCGGCACCGATCCGGCCATGATCGACCTGGCCAGGCAAAACGCCCTGGCCATCGGCGCCGGCCATACCTTTGTCCTCTTCCTGGGCGAGGGCTACTACCCGATCAACGTCCTGAATGCGGTCAAGATGGTGCCCGAGGTGTGCCGTATCTTTTGCGCCACCGCCAACCCGACCCAGGTCGTCGTCGCCGAGACCGAGCAAGGGCGCGGCATCTTGGGCGTGATCGACGGCTCTTCGCCGCAGGGGATCGAGGACGATGAAGGTATTGCCTGGCGCAAGGGCTTTTTGCGCATGATCGGCTACAAGCTGTGAGCGGAGCGACTGGCTCGACCGCCCCACCCGGCGGCCGGGTGCTGTTTGTCTTTCTCGACGGGGTGGGCCTGGCGCCAGCCGGGCCGGACAACCCGTTGAGCATCGCGCCCATGCCCCGACTGCGTGGGCTGCTCGGCGGCCCGCTGGCGCTGGGCAGTGCGCAGCAGGATGGCATCCTGTCCTTGTGCCCTGTCGACGCCTGCCTGGGCGTACCTGGTCTGCCGCAGAGCGCCACCGGCCAGACGGCGCTCTTTACCGGTGTCAACGCCCCGGCGCTGGTCGGCGATCACGTCACTGCCTACCCGACTGCACCGCTCCGCGAGGCGATCGCCGAGCACAGTTTGCTGAAACGCGCCGCCGAGGCCGGGGCGCAGGTCACCTCGGCCAACGCCTATTCGGAGCGCTATTGGGCTATGGTGCGCGATGGCGAGCGGCGCCTGTCAGCCTCGACGCTGACGATCATGGCCAGCGGCGCTCCATTTCGCACCTTGCAGGATCTGCTGGAGGGACGCGCCGTTCTGTGGGACATCACCCACGAAGTGGCGACCGGCCACCTGGGCTTTGATCTGCCGCTCGTGGCGCCTGAGGAGGCCGGCGTCCGGCTGGCGCGGCTGGCTGCCCAGTACGATCTTACTCTGTACGAATCGTTCCTGACCGATCTGGCTGGCCACGGGCGCATCGACCCGGCCTGGGTGCTGGTTCGGCTCGATGCTTTCCTGGGCGGCATCTTCGACGCCCGTTCAGCCGATACGACCCTGGTCGTATGCAGCGACCACGGCAACCTGGAGGACGCCACGACCAAGATCCACACCACCAACCCGGTGCCGCTCCTGGCTTATGGCCCGGCGGCCTGGCATTTTCGCGATGCGACCGCCATCACCGACGTGGCCTCTGCTATCCTGCTATCCCTGAAAGGTGATGATGGATCACGATAGACTACTTGAGCTGCTGCTAGAGACTGCGACCCTGAAACGGATGCCCCGCACCGGTTGGGGGATGCGCGGCGTGCCTCACGTTGAGAGTGTGGCCGAGCACAGCTTTGGCACCGCCCTTGTCGCGCTGGCCCTGGCAGAGGCCATGGTCGCTGAGGGGCAGGGTGGGCCGTTTGACGTGGAAAAGGTGCTGATCATGGCCCTTCTCCACGATCTGGGCGAGGTCCGCCTGACTGACCTGCCGATCTCGGCGGTTCGCCTGATCCCGGCTGACGTAAAGAGCCAGGCCGAAGCGGCGGCCATTTCTGACCTGCTTGCCCCACTGCCTGCCGCCGAACGGCTGGCGGTCCTGTGGCAGGCATTCGAGGATGGCTCTACCCCTGAAGGCCGGCTGGTCCGCGACGCCGACAAGCTGGAGATGATGGTCCAATGCCTGCGCTACGAGCAGGCCGGCAGCCGGGGGCTGGACGAATTCTGGCAGGCGATGGATGGCCACCACTGGCACTATGACCTGACGGCTGGTCTGTACCGCCAGTTGAAAGCCATGCGGCCGACGGCTGGTGGGTGAATAGGGTACGACGATGCTTGTCAACATGACGACTGCTGAAGCAGTCGCAAACCGTATCGTGCATTGCGATACTTTCTGGAAGCGAGGCCGAGGCTTGATGTTCCGCGGCAGAGGCGCCGTGGCTGATGGCCAGGTCTACCTGTTCGTCGAACGGCGTGAGAGCATTGCCCAAACGGCGATCCACATGTTCTTTGTCTTTTTCCCGATCTCTGTCCTGTGGCTGGACGCCAACAGGCGGGTCGTGGACAAGGCCCTGGCCCGTCCCTTCCGGCCCTATTACGCCCCGCGCCGCGCGGCCAAATACTTTATCGAAGGCCACCCATCCCTCCTTGACCGCGTCAGTGTCGGCGATCGGCTAGGATTCGAGAGCAAGGCGTGAAGCGCGTTCTTTTTCTGATTCTGTTTCTCTCCCTGGCCATGCCTACTCATGCCCAGGAGCCGACCCCTGTGCCGGATGCTTCACGAGGATCCTCTCCAGGGGATGCCGGCCCCGCGCCGGTCACCTACGTGGTCAAGCCGGGCGATACTTTGTACCGCATCGCTCAGGAGTATGGCGTCACCATCGAGGCGATCGTGGCTGCCAACGACATCGCCGACCCGTCACAGATCGTCGCCGGGCAAAAGCTGATCATTCCCACCGGCCTGGCGGTGACTGGACAGGCGGCCCCACCGCCGATCTCACCCAGCCGGCGGGTGCATCCAGTTCGGCCCGGCGAAACGCTGCCGTCCCTGGCCTTTCGCTACGGCACTACAGCCCTTGCCCTGCGAGATTTGAACGGGCTGCACCGGCACGGCCTGCTGGTGCCGGGACAGGAGCTGATCATCCCGCCGCCGGCCGTGCCGGCGATTAGGGACCGTCGCTTTCCCAAGGTTTCGATCAGGCCGGCGCCGGCTGTCCAGGGCCAGACGATCTTTGTCGCCGTGGAAAGTGATGCCAGTCTGAAGCTGAGCGGCTCGTTTTTGGATGAGCCCCTTGCTTTTGTCCGTGACCGCGGGCAGTACTGGGCGCTGTTTGGCCTGGACGTTTTGACGCCGCCCGGCGCCTACCCGCTGGATCTGCTGGCCGTCGAAGCGTCTACCGGGGATCAGATTACGATGCAGGAGATCTTGACCGTCACGGCGGGCAGCTTTCCAACCTACAACATTGTCGTCCCGGCCAGTCGCCAGAACCTGCTTGACCCCGATCTGAGCCGCATTGAGCGGGAGAAGGTGGAAGAGATCTTTGCCAGGTCAAGCCCGTGGCGGCTGTTTGCGGCCCCTTTCAGCTACCCGCTGGCGGGCGAGCTGCAGCCAACCTCACCTTTTGGGCAGCGCCGCTCCTACAGCGGCGGCCCGGTGAGCAGCTATCATTCCGGCCAGGATTATGCCGCCGCCGTCGGTGTGCCGGTCTATGCCCCGGCAAGAGGCGTGGTTGTCCTGGCCGAGCCGTTGGACGTGCGCGGCCAAGCCATCATCCTGGATCACGGCTGGGGGGTGTTCAGCGGTTTTTGGCACCTATCGCAGATCGACGTCAGGGTGGGGCAGCAGGTGGATCGCGGCGAGGTTATTGGCTTGGTGGGCAATACTGGGCTGTCGACCGGCGCCCATCTGCACTGGGAGATGCAGGTACGGGGCGTCCCCGTCGATCCTGTTCAGTGGACAAAGGAATCGTTCCCTGAACCGGAAAGCAGGGGGAATGAGCGATTCGACAAATAGGGGAATTGTCTGTCATGGGGGGCAGACGGCCGTCTGGCCCTACAGGTTCGCAGTGGTTGAGAATCGTGCCATGTGGCGTCGTTGGGTGATGGTAGCGATCCTGCTGCTGGCCTTTGGCCTGCGGCTGTATCGCCTGGGCGCAGAAAGCCTATGGTACGACGAGACGGTCAGCGTTCACCTGGCTGCCAAGAGCCTGCCGGCGCTGATAGCCCATACCGCTGGCGACATCCATCCACCGGGCTACTATGTCCTGCTCCATGTCTGGATCCGCCTGGCTGGCCGCAGCGATTTCGCCGCCGCTTTTCCCTCCCTCTTTTTCGGCGTGCTGTTGGTCGCTTTAGCCTACCGGCTTGCCGTGCGTTTCTTCGGCCCAGAAGCCGGTCTGCTGGCCGCGTTCCTGGTGACCGTCTCGCCCTACAACCTGTGGTATTCCCAGGAAGTGCGGATGTACACCCTTGCCGCGACGCTGGGGATGTGCTTGCTCGAAGCCATTTTGCCTTTACTCGCTGCCCGGCCCGCCATTTTGCCGTCCTGGCATCGCCTGGCGGCCTATGCCGTGTGTGCGGCGCTGGGCTTGTGGGTGCTTTACTATTTCGCCTTTCTGCTGGCGGCGGTCAACCTGGTGGTCTTTGCCTGGTGGCTGATCAATGCCCGGCGGCATGGTGGGGACGCTGGCGCCCTTGGGGGACGATGGCTGGTGCGTTGGTTGTTGGCTCAGGCGGTGGCGCTGCTGCTCTACGCTCCCTGGCTGCCGGTGGCCTGGCGCCAGGCCACCCAGCCGCCCGTCCCTCCCTGGCGCAGCTTTACCGCCCTGGGCGACCTCCTGGTACAGACCTGGTCGGCATTGGGGCTGGGCCAATCGGCCCAGCCAACTGCCGTGTGGGCCTGGCCGGTCCTGCTTTTGCTGGCAATCCTGTTTGGCCTCGGCCTGTTCTATCGCCCCAGGCAAGCAGGCCGCGCCTCCTGGGCTGGGGTCCCCTGGTTCCTAGCTGGCTATGTCTTTGCGCCGGTCCTGCTCATTGGCCTGGCCTCGCTCATCACGCCTCTTTATCATGTTCGCTACGGCTTTACCTATTCTACGCCTTTCTACATTATCCTGGGCGCGGGGCTGGTGGCCGCCGGGCGGCGATGGCGGCCAGCTCTGTGGCTGGGCCTGGCCGCCGTCGTCGTTGCCGCCGGGCTGTCGATCCACGCCTACCACACCGATCCTCGCTACGCCAGCGACGACCACCGGGCGGCGGCGCGCTTGATCGAAGAGCGGTGGCGGCCCGGCGATGCCATCCTGGTCAACGCCGGTTATGCCTACACTGCGCTGCTGACCTATTGGGACGGTGACCCGATCGCCTGGCGGGGCCGCTTGGTCGGCGGTCTGGGGAACGATTGGGTGGGCGCTGGCCGCCAAGGGCCTGTCGTGGTGCAGGCCGGCATGGTAGACGGCGATCCAGGGCTGGGCTGGGGTGATCCCGCTTCTGACTTTTACGCGATGACCCAGGCTCAGACCGAGGACGCGCTGACCAGGCTGTTCAGCCAGTTCGACCGGGTGTGGGTCTATCGCGTCTATGACACCGTGACCGATCCGGGTGGATCTATCCGCAATTGGCTGGATGCGCACGGGCGGAAATTCGAGGACCAGGTCTTGACCGGGGAGAGCCAGCTCCGGGTGCAGGGCTACCTCACTGGCCGCGATCCGCTGGCCGATGCTGGCTTGATCGACATGCCTGACGCCGCCCTGGCCGACGGGTCGCTCGGCCTGGTCGCAGCAGCCATGCCGGTTCGGGAGGTAGCGGTAGGCGAGGCCTTCGACCTGGCGCTCGTCTGGCGCGTCCAGGCGGCGCCCGCCGCCGGCGCGATCCTCTTTGCCGGCCTGTTCGACGCCGACGGCCAACGCTGGGCGCAGGCAGACGACCGGCCGCTAGGCTCACTTATGCTACCTTCCGCCTGGCCTGCTGGCGGACTGGTCCGTGCGCCTCTGCGTCTGCATGTGCCGCCGGGTACACCACCCGGCCGCTACCGGCTGGAGGTTGGCTGGTATCAGTTTGTAGATGGACAACCCGACTGGCTGCCATGGACGGCGGGCGAGCGGCTGCTTCTCGGAGAGGTAACCGTCGCCGCGCCGGAAGACTGGCAGGCGCTGCCCCTGCCGGCGATGGACTATGCCGGCGGTGTGACCATCGGCCGCGGGCTGGAGCTCGTCGGCTGGAGCGCGCCGTCGTTTGCCGGCCGCCCCGGCGACTCGCTGCCTCTGGATCTGTTCTGGCGGGTGTTGGGTGAAGCGCCCGAGGTGGGAATGGCCGTCCTCCGGCTGTCGGACAACGCCGGTCATGTTTTTGCCGAGGAGGCGCCGGACGGGCGGATCTCACTGGCCGCCGGCCAGGTGATCCGCGATCCCCGTTCGGTAGATCTGCCAGCCAGCCTGGCGCCGGGCGTTTATAACTTGGTGTTGGGCTGTCGCAGCCCCGACGGCTCCTGGCTGCCTGTCCGCCGCGGCCTCGTTGGCCTTGGCTTGGCCTATCCATTGGCCACCGTTCGGGTTGTGGGCCGCTCTCCTGACATGAGCCCGCCAACTGTCCAATACCCCGCCGACGCCCGCTTTGGCGCCTACATCCGCCTCGTCGGCTACGATCTTCCTGGGGGGGGGGCTCCAACCTCCCTGTCGGGAGGCCTCCAAGTCACCCTCTACTGGCAAGCTCTTGCCCCCACGCCTGGCCGCTACAAGCTCTTTGTCCACCTGGTCAACCCAGGCAACCCATTCGACATCCGCGCCCAGGCCGATCTCTACCCCAGCCTGCCGACCACAGCCTGGACGCCGGGCGAGTACCTGTGTGACGATATGACCCTGAAGCTTCCACCTGGGCTGATTCCCGGCCGTTACGACCTGCTTGTGGGCTTTTATGATGAGGCGACCGGCGACCGGCTGCCACTGTTCGACGCAGCCGGGCAACCGCTGGGCGATACCCTGCTCTTGCGGCAGGTTACTTTCGAGCAGTGAGCGATATGGGCCAATTTCCATCCTTTCCTACCGGTCGCCGGCCGGTGTCCGGCCGGGAGGTCCGCATCGAAAGCGTGGGCGTTTGTGGCCAGCGGGCGGAGCGCGGGCAGATGGCTGCCTGTCTTTACGGATATGTGGACGTGGCCGTGGACCTCACCCCTCCCGGCGAGGCGATCCGCGTCGAGCTGGCGGTCGAAGAGCCGAGCGGCGCTGAGCTGGTCAGCATGACCATGATCGACAATTGCCAGCCAGCGCTCGACTGGAGGCTGCACCTGCGCCGGCCGCCGGAGCCGGGAGTGCACACGCTGCATGTTGGCGTCTTTTATCTGGACGAGCTGATAGATCACGTGCAAAAGCGCTTTTCCTTCTCTACCTTGCCAGGCGAGCAGGCTGGCTCGCTGGGGGAGCTAACCTGATGAGGTTCCTCGGTTGGCCGCCGACCTGGGCCACGCTCCTGCTACTGCCGGCGCTGTTCCTGGGCTTTACAGTGCACGAGCTGGCCCATGCCATGGTTGCCTATTTGTTGGGCGACACCAGCCAGGTGGAGCGCCGGCGCTTGACTTTTAACCCGTTCCGGCACGTGTCCTGGGTGGGCCTGGCGCTTTTTTTGCTGATCGGCATCGGCTGGGCCAAGCCGGTGTGGGTGGACTATACCCGGCTGCGCATCAAGAATCGGTCGTTGGGCATTTTTCTGGTGGCCATCTCCGGGGCGATCGGCAACTTGCTCCTGGCCTTGTTGGTGTTGATGGGCATGCTGGCCACAGCGCTCATCGCCTGGGCGATCAAGGGCACCTCACCCAGCGCTGTAACCCTGTTTCTCCTTCCCACCAGCCCTGAGCTGGACCTGCAGGGGTTGGCCGCCGCGCTGAGTAGCTATGTGCTCAATGTCAACCTGGTGCTGGCTTTCTTCAACCTGTTGCCCATACCACCGCTCGACGGCTTTGCGGCTGCGGTGAGCTTGTTCAATTTGGTCCGTGATGCCCTGAAGCGAGGCGGACAGCGGCAGTCTGCCCCCGAGTTGCCGGCAGCAGCCGAGGCCGCCGAGGCTCCTGCCCTCAGCCCAGCCCAAATCCACTTTACCATCGGGCTGGATTATCACAAACAGGGCCAGTTGGACGAGGCGCTCGTCCGCTACCGGCAGGCCATCGAGCACGACCCACGCTTTTCCCTCGCCTACTATAACTTGGGCCTGGTGTACCTGGCCAAGGGCCGGACGGTCCTGGCTGCCGGCGCTTTCCGCTCGGCCATGCAGTACACCACCGACCATCACCTGTGGACAACGGCCGACCAGCGGCTGCGGGAGATGGCCGCGGCCGGACGGCAGCCGGAAATGCCTGCCGGGCCGGCGCCGCCGCCATTGGAACCGGGCGTCCCGGTAAAGGCGCCGGCCGAGGGGCCGCAGCGGCTCGATCCCACCATAGCCCGCCGGGTATGGCTGCGGCTGGGCATCGGCGGGGCGGTGTTCCTCATTCTGTTGGTGTCCGGTTGGGTGTTTGTCACCATGGTGACGCTGAATGGAGTGGGCTAGCGGTAACAGCCCCTTGCCAAGTTGACGAATCCGGATAACTCCGGTATAATCTGCCCACACTGCGGGGTGGAGCAGAGGCAGCTCGTTGGGCTCATAACCCAAAGGTCAGAGGTTCGAATCCTCTCCCCGCTACCTGATAGGTGTGGAGAATGGCAGATAGCTGGTGGAGCTGTCTGCCATTGCCTATCGGTTGTACGGCGAGGTAGCTCAATGGCAGAGCAGGGGACTCATAAGCCCTTGGTT
>JAFGOG010000172.1 GCA_016926595.1 Anaerolineae bacterium | reverse complement strand
TCGGTCCGATAGCCGCGGGCGACGATCCGTCCCCCATCCAGCACCAGTACCTGGTCTGCCTGGCGCACCGTGCTCAGTCGCTGGGCGATGACAAACGAGGTGCGGCCTTGCATCAGGCGGGCCAGCGCCTCCTGGATCAGGGCTTCGGTCTCGGTGTCCACGCTCGACGTCGCGTCGTCCAGGATCAGGATGCGCGGATCTTTGAGCAGGGCGCGGGCGATGGCCACCCGCTGCTTTTGTCCGCCCGACAGGGTCACGCCCTTTTCTCCGACCGGTGTGTCGTACCCCTGCGGCATCTCGATGATAAACTCGTGCGCCAACGCAGCTCTGGCCGCGGCCTCGATCTCGTCCTGGCTCGCGCCGGGGCGGCCAAAGGCAATGTTTTCCCGGATCGAAGCGGCAAACAGGGTGGTGTCTTGCAGCACGATGCCGATCTGATCGCGCAGCGAGTTGACCGTGACGTGACGGATGTTTTGATCGTCGATCAGGACCTGGCCCTCGGTCGGATCGTAAAAGCGGGGAATCAGGTTGATCACCGAGCTTTTGCCCGAGCCGGTTGCTCCCAACAGGGCCACCACCTGCCCCGGCTGCGCCTCAAAAGAGATGTCCTGAAGCACCTTGTGCCGTCCAAAGTAGGAAAACGAGACGTCCTTGAACCGCACATGGCCCTGTATCGCGCCGAGAGGCCGCGCACCTGGATGGTCGCGGACCTCAGATTGAGCATCCAGGATCTCAAAGATGCGCTCGCCGGAGGCAACGGCCTGGGCGATGGCGGCCAGCACCCACCCCAGGCGGCGCACCGGCGCGGCCAACTGGGTGACATAGGTGATAAAGGCCACCAGATCGCCGATCGTCAACTGCCCGTTGATGGCCAGCCGGCCGCCATAGATCAGGATCACGATTGTGCCGGCGCTGGCAAAGAGCTCCAGCAGGGGCAAATTGGTGGCCCGCATGCGCGCCGCGAGGACGTTCAGGTCGAGGACGCGGGTGTTTTGCTCGTCAAAACGGTCGATCTCGGCTCGTTCCTGGGCAAAAGCCTTGACGATCCGCGCCCCGCGCATGTTTTGCTCCAGCCGCGTGGTTAATGCGTCCATCTCTTGGCGCATCAGGCGAAAGAGCGGGCGAAAGCGCCGCCCAAACTCGAATGCCCCATAGGCCATAAAGGGCACGATGACCAGCGTCGCCGCAGCGAGACGAGGGTTCAAAGCGGTCATCGAGATGGCGATGCCGATCACGAGAACGGTCACCTCGACCAGGCTCAGGACGGCGCGCCCGGAGAGAAAGCGAACGCGATCCACGTCCCCCACCGCGCGCGCCAAGAGCTGGCCCGTTTCCGTCCGGTCGTGATAGCTAAACGAGAGCGACTGCAGCTTGGCGTGGATGGCGTTGCGCAGGTCATAGGCCACGTTCTGTGAAGCCGTTTCAGTCCAGCGGCCCGAGAGAAAGACGGAAACGCCGCGCAGCACCGTCAGCCCCATCAAGCCCAGCGCCCCCTGGCGAATGATGCCCGGGTCGCCGCCGCCGATGCCCTTGTCGACCACCCAGCGGATGATCAGGGGCACGGCCAGCATGATCGCGTTGCGGGCCAGCAGCATGGCATACGAGCCGGCGACGTACGTCCAATACGGGCGCAGGTAGCTCATGCAGCGCGCCAAAATGCGGCCGGTTCCCGGCCGGCGCAGGCGAATGGGCTCGGGGGTTTCAACAGCCATTCTCGATCTCCAGTATCTCCATCATGTCGGTCATCGCGGCGTGGATGCGAGCCAGGCGCTCAGAAGGAAGCGTTTTCAGCCGTTCGCGCAGCAGCGGCACGCCGCCCAACTCTATGTTGGACGATGTCTCGCGCCCGGCCGGCGTCAGCGACACGATCACCACCCGGTTGTCGGCCTCAGACCGGGTGCGCGTGACATAGCCCATTTGCTCCAGGCTGGCGATCAACTGTGACGTACTGCTATCGCTGATATAGAGATATTGACGGAGCTGGCCCACGGTGCGCGGCCCCGCTTCGAGCAGGTAGCGCAGCGCGGCCATCTTGCGCCCGCTGATCCCCGCCTCGTGCAACTGACGGCTGAATCGACGCAGGTAGCGATATACGGTCAGAAAGCGATGGATCGTCTCTGCGTACAGGGCTTCCCGATCACAGTCCATGTCTCTCGCTCCGACAAAAAAACTTTAGTTGCGAAAATTTCGATTCTAAAGAAATATAGCACAGCTCGGGGCTCTTGTCAAAAGAGGCCCCCTCCCCGCCGACCGTCTGCGGTCGGCGGGGAGGGGGCCTGACATTGACAGTCGCAGGCTCTTGCATTATAATGATCTTGAGCCAGCCTCGTGGGGTACCACTCCAGCCACGGGCAAAGTCCGTTTTCCACCGTATGGCCTACGCTCACTGGGAGGATGTGTGAAGGGGTACGTTAAATGGATGATTGCGGGGGGGGTGATCGTCGGCCTGGGCATTGCCGGCTATTTCACGCACTCCTATTGGTCATCCCTGATCCCCTCGGCAGTCGCCTGGGCGCAGTTTATCGCTCAGACACAGGACCTCGGCAGCCTGATCCTGGTGATGATCCTGGCCATCGTCGCCCTGGCCGAGCTGCTGGTTGCCTTGATCCTGCGGCAGCGCGCAGCAGAGCTCAGGCGCGAGATCGGTACGCTGTCCGATCTCCATCATAAAGAGATCGACCTGCTGCAGCGCGAGGTCGGTCTGCTCCAGGACGAAAAGGCCGAGATCGCCGCTGAACTGCGGGTGCGCGACGAGATGGTCCGCCAGGAACGCTCTCTGCTGCTGGCGCGTCTCAGGCGGCTGCAGATCGATGCAGGCATCCTCCCGCAAGCCACGGTCACGCACTTGATGCCCGCCCTGTCCTCGCGCGACATATCCGGGATCGAGCAGGTCTTGAGCCGCCTGGAACAGATCGAGCTGACCATGGACGCGGTTCACAGGCC
>JAFGOG010000171.1 GCA_016926595.1 Anaerolineae bacterium | reverse complement strand
CTCTACCGCCGCGGTGTTCTCTACCGCCGCGGTGCTCTCTACCGCCGCGGTGTTCTCTACCGCCGCGGTGCTCTCTACCGCCGCGGTCGGCGCTGAGACCTCGGTCGCTGCCGTGGTTGCCGCCGGCGCTGGCGTCTCAGCCTGCGCAGACGGCGCTTGCTCAGGCGTCGCGCAGCCGGTCAGGCTCAACGCCATACCCGCTGCGGACAGCTCTAACAGTCGCCGCAGAAACTCGCGGCGACCCAGGTTAAACTTGTTGGACATCCCAGATTCTCCTTTGTAAACGATACACTTGTTTTTCTTTCAAATCTCCCAAGCTCATCGTAGCCGCGATTTCCAAACATATCGACACGCGGATAAGGGATATCGTGGCTACGTCTTCCCCAAGAGAGAAATACGCCCAATCAAGGCCGCATACTCTCGTCGTAATCCTGGCCTTCGCCCAGCACGCTGTGGACGATGGGCATCCACTCGCTGATCGGGATGCTCTGCGGGCACAGCGACTCGCAGGCGAGGCAAGCGATACATTCGCTGGCCCGCTCCGCCTCGGGGACGCGGTGGGCGTATTCCTGCCGGGCATCCTCGAGTCTCCCGTACATGATACCCCGGTTAAAGATATCGAAATTGCGGGGGATGTTCAGCCCGTTGGGACATGGCATACAATACTGGCATTGTGTACACGGAATGGGTCTCAGCGAGTGATAGAGCTGGCGCGCCTGCTCCACCCGCGCCAGGTCGTCGGCGGTGAGCGCGCCCACACCTGAGGCGTTGGCGCTGGCCAGGTTGTCTTCTACGTGGGCCATCTCGCTCATGCCGCTGAGCACCACCGACACTTCCGGCTGGTTCCACAGCCACTGCAGCGCCCAGCCGGCCGGCGAGCGCGACACCGGGGCCGCGTCCCACAGGCTTTGTACGGGCTGCGGTGGGTTGACCAGGTTGCCGCCCAACAGCGGCTCCATGATCACGACCGCCAGTCCCTTGGCGGCGGCGTATTGCAGGCCGCGGGTGCCAGCCTGGTTCTCGATATCCATATAGTTGTACTGGATCTGGCAGAACGTCCACCGGTCGGTGGCATCCACGATCTCTTGAAAGGCCTCATAGTCGTCGTGAAACGAAAAGCCCAGGGTGCGAATGCGGCCGCTGGCGATGGCCTTGTCGGCCCAGTCCAGCACGTCCAGGTCGCGCATCTTGTGCCACTGGTTCTTGTTCAGCGCGTGCAGCAGATAAAAGTCAACCGTGTCGGTCTGGAGTTTGCCGAGCTGTTCGTTGAGCAGCCGGTCGAAATCTTGCGCGCTTTTCACGTGCCAGCAAGGCAGCTTGGTAGCCAGGTGCACCCGCTCGCGGTAATTGCCGGCCTTGAGGGCGCGGCCCACGACCACTTCGCTCTGACCACCATGGTAGCCGTAAGCCGTGTCAACATAGTTCACGCCCTGATCGAT
Source organism: Anaerolineae bacterium (assembly GCA_016926595.1). The sequence goes on along the minus strand of JAFGOG010000171.1, from coordinate 23,242 downwards.
GGCGCGGTGCAGCATGCGCGTGGCTTCTGGCTCATCGATCTCGGCATAGCTGCCCAGGGTGGGCAACCGCATGCAGCCAAAGCCCAAGGCCGAGACCTGCCAATCCAGCTTGCCAAATTTCCGGTATTGCATGATGTGATCATCTCCTTGTTGTTGTGTTGGTTATTGTTTTTGTGTCTTGGCCGCGCCGTCGGCGACGCCGGCCACTCACCATTCTCGGGTCAGGGCTCTTGCTTTCCAAACCCAGATCCGGCATATTATACTCGTATTGCATCGTCCGGTCAACCAGCCCTTCCTCAGCGGGTCCATTTGTTGTTTAAGGCAAGGCCCATAAAGCGTCTGTAGCCTCGGTTTCCAACCGCGCCATCTGTCCACATAGAGCATCGAACGCGATTCGGAAATCGCGGCTACATCTAGCCTGCCCCAGGAACAGACGCTCGCCTCCCTCAGCCGGGTCAGTTCTGAGCAAGCGCGCGGATGTCGGCCATCTCTTGAGGTGTAATCGTGACTGCTGAATGTATGGGTTTCAAGTTACTTTTCTAAAGACATCCTTGGCGACCAGGATGGCGGATATGGCCCGCGGCCACCCGGCATAAAAGGCGTTGTGCCAATGATAGCCACCGACACGTCATGGATATCCGCTTTTTTGTAGTGAATCCCGCCACCTTTGATGATGTCGAGTTCTTGTGCTTTCCCCCAGGATCCTCCCATATGGACGAACACAGCCTTTTCATGGAAGAGCGCGTCAAGGGAGTCTACGTCGCGCTCTGCCATCCAGCGCCATTTCTCTTTAGAGAGATTGATTATTTCTTGTTCCAGGTTTACGTTTTGCATCATTCACTCCTCTATGGTGTCGTTTCCGATCCCGCCCAATATGCTTCGTCACTGACTTTTTCCAGCCACTCGGCGCCCTGGCCTTCGACTCTTTCGGCAATGGCGATGTGCGTCATCGCCGTGGTGGGAGCGGCCCCGTGCCAGTGCTTCTCGCCTGGCGCAAACCAGACGACATCCCCAGGATGAATTTCCTCGACCGGCCCGCCCCAACGTTGCACCCGGCCACAGCCAGCCGTCACGACCAACGTTTGTCCAAGCGTGTGCGCGTGCCAGGCAGTCCGCGCGCCAGGCTCGAACGTGACATAGGTCCCGAACACGCGGGCCGGAGCGGGCGCATCAAACAGGGGATCAATGCGGACCGCGCCGGTGAAATACTCGGCTGGCCCTGTGCTTGAAGGTTGTGAGCCGTTTCTCTTGATTTCCATAGTTGTTCATTCCTTTCCTAATATCGGTCGCCGACCACCGGAATCTGTGACATAGCATTGTCGATTTCACCGAGATCGTCGGTCGCCAGCGCAATGTCCACCGATCCGATGTTCTCCTCAAGCCGGTGGAGCTTGCGCGAGCCGGGAATGGGCACGATCCAGGGCTTTTGCGCCAGCAACCAGGCCAGGGCGATCTGGGCCGGGGTGGCGTTATGCTGCGCTGCAATCCGTTCAAGCAGTTCAACCACCACCCGGTTGGCGCGGATCGCCTCCGGGGTGAAGCGGGGATTGTGACTGCGAATGTCGTTATCGGCAAAGGTCGTGTTCTCGTCAATCTTGCCGGTCAGGTAGCCCCGCCCCAGGGGACTATAAGGCACGAGGCCGATGCCGAGTTCTTCGCAAGTCGCCAGCACATCGTTCTCTTCGATGGCGCGCCACCAGATCGAATATTCGCTTTGCACGGCGGTGACGGGCTGAACGGCGTGGGCGCGGCGGATGACATCCGCAGGAGACTCCGAAAGCCCGAAATGCTTGACCTTGCCTTCCTGAATCAGGTCCTTGACCGCGCCGGCTACATCTTCGACAGGCACATTGGGATCAGGGCGGTGCTGATAGAACAGGTCGATGGCTTCGACCCGGAGACGTTTGAGCGATGCTTCGGCCACCGGCTTGATTTGCTCCGGGCGGCTATCCAGACCACCCCCCGGCAATGGCCCTTTGTCGCCATCGTGCTTGAACCCAAATTTCGTGGCGATGATCACCTCTCCACGAAACGGCTCAAGAGCTTCGCCGACCAATTCTTCGTTGGTGAAAGGGCCGTACACCTCGGCGGTGTCGAAAAAGGTGATGCCCTTTTCTACCGCTTGATGAAGAAATGTGATCATCTCTTGCCTAGTGCCAATCGGCGCATCGCCAAAGCTCATTCGCATACACCCCAGCCCAATCGCTGAGACTTCCAGGTTACCTTTGCCGAGTTTACGTTCTTGCATTGTCTCTCCCTTTCTGAACACCTTCCAGCAAGCATGCTGGAGTTGAAGTAGATTCCTATGCCTTGAGTGTATTTTAGCATACTGGAGCGCGGTGGGGTATAATGATCCTACAAGATCATTGACCGATCCTGCAAGCTCTGTGGAGAGATGTGCAGAAATATGGTATAATGAACCCAGATCATTGACCGATTCTGCAAATCTCAAGAAGGGATGTATAGGTATGCAAGTCGCTACGAATTCGATGGACCCCCAGCAGGGTGAGCGCGAGGCCTACAGGGTGCAAGCCAACAGAGCTGAGCTGGTCGAGCGTATCGCCCGAGCTGTCCGCGCGGATGGGAGGGTTGAGCCGCTCAAGGGGCTGCGTCTCAACCGCGCGTCCGCGCCCACAGAGTTGGCCCACGGCGTGTCGGATCCTGCCTTTTGCGTGATTGCCCAGGGCAGCAAGGAGGTCTTTCTGGGCGATACCCGCTACCAGTACGATCCGATGCACTATCTTCTTGCCACAGCCGAGTTACCTGTCGTCACCTGTGTTCTCGAAGCGTCACCGGAGCGGCCCTACCTCGGCCTCAGCCTAAAGCTCGATGCCACGCTCGTCGGCTCAGTCATGGTCGAGGCGGGTCACATCTCGCCGCGAAGACACGCCAACGTGAGAGCCATCAACGTCAGCCCGTTGGATGGAGGCCTGCTGGATGCGGTAGTGCGCCTGGTCAGGCTCCTGGATACCCCAGCCGAAGCTTCTTTCCTCCTGCCCTTGATCGCGCGCGAGATCGTCTACCGGCTCCTAAAAGGCGAACAGGGCGACCGGCTCCGCCACATTGCGCTCCAGGGTGACCGCCCCCAGCGCATCGCCAGGGCCATCGAACGACTCCGTAATGAGTTCGACCAGCCGCTGCAGATCGATGACATGGCCCGGGAACTAGCCATGAGCGCATCGAGCTTTCATCACCACTTTAAAGCCGTCACCGCGATGAGCCCCTTGCAGTTCCAAAAGCAGATCCGGCTCCAGGAAGCCCGCCGGCTGATGCTCGGCGAGGATCTCGATGCGGCAAGCGCCGGCTATCGCGTGGGGTACAACGACGCCTCACACTTTAGCCGCGATTACAAAAAGCTCTTTGGCCTGCCGCCGCTGCGCGACGTGGAACGCCTGCGGGAGAGGTTCGGCGTTGACCATCCTGCTCCCCGCGCTCACCTGGGGCCCCTGGAAGGGTTAGACATTAACTCATAGTTTGCGTATCACCGCTAGCCGTGCTACGATGACGATGTCGCACCTGGCGCAGGGCCCGACCGGATGGTCCAAACAGGCGCGCGACAACGATTATCGGGCAGAGGCCGCCGGCAGATCGGAGGCATTCCCATCGCCTGTCGCGGCATGCCCTTTCTACAGGAGACACAAATCATGGTCAGCAAGATGGATTTTACAGAACAAGAATGGAAGCAGATTCTCTTTGCGCCGCAGATGGCGTCGCTCGTGGTGATGCTGGCGAGTCCCAGCGGCCCATTGGGCGCCGTCAAGGAAATGTTTGCTTCGAGCAAGCAGCTCGGCGAAGCGGTAAAGGCGTCCACCGGCAACGCCTTGATCGATGCCGTGGTAGCCGACCTCAAGGAAAAAGTGGAAGCCAGAGAAAAAGTCGAGGCGCCGGTGATGGGCAAGAAACCGGACGAGATCAAGGGTCAATGCCTGCAGGCCTGCCGCGATCTCGCGGTGTTGCTCTCTCAAAAGGCGCCCACGGAGGCGGATGAGTACAAACAATGGGTGTACCAGGCCGCCCAGGCGAGCGCTGAGGCCACCCAAGAAGGCGGGTTCCTGGGCATCGGCGGCAAAAGAGTCAGCGAAGCTGAGGTTGCTGCGCTCGGCGAGATCGCGGCCGCGCTCGGCGTGTCTGCATAACAGCCAGGCCTGACCGGTCGCGCAGGCAAATGCCTGTCGGCTGGCAGTCTGCGAGTGACACCCTGCTCCCGCCTGCTATCCGGCGGGGGTGGGGTGTTTCCGTTTAGGCCATCCCGCCGCCAGGTACGCTGTCAAGGCTCATTTGAGGGGAGAAACAGAGGCGACACATGGACGCGGGCGTAACGCCCGCGTCCGGCTTGCGGAAATCTACTTGCGTGGGCAAGGTATACCCAAGCGAAGCACAGATCGTGTTCGAAGGAAAGCTTTGAAATGCATCGTCCCCCTCGCTAACGAGAGTGGCCCTTGAGCACGATGGGCAGGAAAACGTACCGGGTCGAGCTCAGCCGCAGGAGGATGGGATAGTCTTTGACCATGAGGTTACGGATGACGAGGTTGCCATCCACTGCCTCCGTCGTCACTTGTTGCTGATAGCCATACAGGGCATCTATGCCTGTCACATAGCGATCCGCCAAGCCAGAGAATGTGAGTGTGGCCGTGATCCCAGGGTCATAGTCGACGGCGACGCCGTCATTCCATAACGCGACCAGGTAGTCGTCGTTGGGCAGGGCAAACGTGTAGCTGACCACATTCGTGACGGCCGTTTGCACCTGAATGGGAAAAGACGCTGCCCGTGACCCGGCAAAGGCCGTCGCCAGGTTGCTCACTGCTGCAGACGTTTCCAGTCGCCGATCGGACATGCCGCCCAGGTGAACGACCAAACCCAATCCCAAGTGGATGGCGATTCCCCGCCCATTGTACTTGGCGGCGATGCCATTGGTATATCGATGCGTTGCTGCGCCACAGTCTTGCTCATCGGCGCCGCACCACCCGATCTCATCACCGCGGAATTCCCCCTGAAAGCCATGCGAAATCGCCGTCTTCTTGATGTCCCTCGCAATGTCCGGATAGGCATAGTAATATTCCCGCTCATCCTCGTATTCGGGCGTTATCCCGTACATCGGGTGCCAGGCAATCACGTCCACCAGGGGCATAACGTCCGATTGAATCAACTGATACAGGTAGTATCGACCATATAGGTTGCGCAGGATGATGCTCCCGACCACGATCTTGGCTTCAGGGTATTCCTCTCGGATGACCGGGACGACACGCCGCACTAACTCGACATAGTCCTGCGGCTTGATATGTTGGATGGCGCTGCCTGCGTCCGGTTCGTTCCACAGTTCAAAGTAGCGCACGCGATCCTTAAAATGCCCCACGATATAGCGCACGTACTCCAGGTAGCGGTGGATTTCCTCTTCGGTGGTAAAGCGCGAGGGGATCTCCAGCCAGCCAGCCGGGTGATTGGCCTTGTCCCAAAAGTTGAGGATGTAGGTGACTGTGATGCCGCTCTCGACCAGCCTGGTCACAAAGGCGTCTTGCTCCACCGTGATCGTCTCCGGCCGGCTCCAGTCAATCGCAGGCCAATCCTCCACTTCGTTGAAGGATAATCTGACCCTCGTGAGGCCCCTGACCCCCTGTGGATCGCATGAAAAGTCGCCGGGCATGGAGGGACTATCCAGGTAGCCCCAAAAGGTACCGATATGGTTATCCAACAGCGCTGACGAGCATTTAGCCCAAAAGGGAGAGATGGACAGGTGGTTTCCCTGCTGCAGGATCAAGGATCGGAGCGTACCCGTCGTCGGCGCTGAGAATGGGCTCGTGTTGCCGTCCACGTCGGTGGACGTGGCGGTCAGGTATGGGCCAACGAAAGCAGCGCGCTTGTCAAAGGTAAAGACCCCAATGCTATTGGCTGTTACCTGGCCCTCGTAGATCTTGCCCTCGGTGTCGGCGTCAGAAAATACCTCGACCGCGCAGTTGGCGCAGGTGGTGCCGGTCACGGTCCCCGTCGACAGGTCAAAATCCAGGATGCCCGGGATGGCCAACTTGGAATTGGCGCCATCCATCAATTCAATACCCCACCAGCCGTTCTCATAGATCCTGTTCTGGGTAATGGTATTGCGAGTCGAATCCGGACCACTCACGCCGATGCCCGATCCATTGTTGAAAGCGACCACGTTGTCCGGGCCGATGGTGTTTTCGTTAGCACCCTCACAAATCCACACACCGGTCTGATTGCCCAACGCGGCCGTGCCCGTCGCATCCGTGCCGATCAGGTTGCCGGTGATCGTGTTGGCAGAGGTGCCAGCAGTCGACAGGACGACGCCATTGCCGTTGTGAATGAGCAGGTTGCCCTGGCCAAAGGGGCCAGCTCCGATGCTGCGGTCACCTCCGATCACGTTGTGCTGCGAGTCGCCACTGATATCGATGGCCCGGCCGGAAAAGTCAGAGATCTGAAGCCCCTGGATCCTGTTTCCATTGGACGACACGATCTGCAAGCCACCCGCCCAGCCCCCTGACATGTTGCTGCCATCCAGGATCACGCCGGCGTCGCTGGCGTCAATCGTGAGGTTGCCCGGGAAGCCCGGCAGGTCAGTGGTGATGGAAATAGTGACCGGCGCTGTAGGCGGAAAGACAGCCGGATCAAAGGTGATCGTGTCGCCATCTTGCGCATCGAGCAGGGCCTGGCGCAGCGTGCCAACGCCGCTGTCGGCGGCGCTGGCGACGATCAGGGTCTGCGCTTGTCGTGGCCGCGAGGACGCCGTTGCTGCTGCCGTGAACAGGGCCAGCGCGATCCCAAGAAGGAATAGCAGTATGGCGTTTTTCACTGGTTTCTGGTTTGTTTTCGTCTCTGGTGGCGTGCCAGGGCGCATAGTGACCTCTCTGGGGACCTAATCTTTACACTGTCCAGCATTCCCGGCTTCAAAGATAGCACGGATCAGCCCGCGAGGCAGGGCCCGGCCCACGAACAGCTGCACTTCATCGATGCGGCCATTCAAGTAAAAGCCTCGGTCGTCCTCGGAGCCTGGGGTGTCCACCTTGTTTCCCCGGTGGCCGAATTTGAGCGATGACCCTGAATCCAGGTTCAGCGGCGCCGTGCCCGTCGCCACCGGCGATCCATTTGCATAGAGGATGATGGCCCCGTTCTTGCGCCTGGCGGCCAGGTGGATCCAGGTGTGCGTGGGGATGTCCAAAACGCCCGAGTCGATATCGATTTCCTCTCCACCCGCGGCCATGGCCAGCCGGAGAGCATTGTTGTCGAGCTTGGTCAGCGTCCACCCGTATGAAGGGTTGATCTCCATACCTTGGATCCACTTTTCGACCAGAACCTGTTCGCCCTCGGTGTCGTTAAAGTAAACCCAGAGATCGATGGTGAAATCGCCGGTGCCAAAGTTGAGCGCGGGATCGTGGGGCACGTTGACAAAGTTTTGCGACAGGGTGGCCATGCCGCCATCTTCCTTGAGCATGAATGCCAGATCGACTATGCCGGCCCCATATCCCGCCTCGTTGACCAGTTCCGCACTTTGCCAGCCGATGATATCATCCGTGTTGCCATCCCCAGGCCACCAGTTGGTCAAACCCTTGGGGGGCGGGAAGCACGACCTGGCGGCCGGCGCAGCAGCTGCTGTTGTATCGGATTGTGCAAGGGTCAACGATAGCGCGATCGCGACGAATAGGGTGAATGAAACTAACTTGACTTTCATAGTGTGACCTGCCTTTCTGATAAGCCGGGGGCTGCAAGCCCATCGGGCGTGCGAACCTCCGACAACGGATAATGGACTAGGATTGGGCAGCGTATCTGTCGGAAGAACCTACCCGACAGCTGGAACCAGCTCGAAACCAAGCTGTTGCGCCATCCACAGCCGGTCGTTCTCGACCCACCACTCGACGATCTTGCCGTCAGCGATGCGCTGCATTTCCACCTGGTTATACCTCACTGGCACGCCCGAGAACTGCCGGCCCATGTACTCGCCCTCGTAGGTGGCCTCAAAGGTGAGGAACTCCATAACCAGGTCGCCCTCGCTGACCTCGCCGTGGGGCGTAAACCTCAAGTCTTTGAGCTTGGGGAAGAATGCCTGCCAGCCCACGACCATGGCGTCCAGGCCGACGACGTCGACCCCGCCCGGATAGTGAAGAACACAGTCGGCCGCAATCACCTGGTCAAAGTCATCCCACGCGCCTGTGCCGAACAATTCCAGGAATTTGCCCATGACCGCCTTGTTCGCCGCGACCTGGTCGGACTGGGCTTGAAGCGTCGCTCGTTTTTCCATATCAAACCTCCTAACGTGAGTGGATGGATCCTGACACTCATAGCATACCTCTTTCTGGTCGCTGTGTGACCCTTCGCGAGGGATAGAAAAAGGATGGAAACGGCGCCGGGGAACGCTTGCCGCTGGCGTAGAATCTGCTATAATGGATGATGAGGGAAGTAAAATGGATGACTCTGCCAGTTCGTGCGCCGATCTCGCATTGCTCGAGTCACTGAACGAGCATGAGAGACAAATCCTGGCGCTGTTCGCCGAACACCGCGGCAATCAGGAAATCGCCGACACACTATTCCTCAGCCTGAACACCGTCAAATGGTACGCGCGCCAGATCTATGGCAAACTAGGTGTGGCCAACCGGCGGGAAGCGGTTGTGCGCGCGGGGCAGTTGGGCTTGTTGGAGGGATCGGAACCCACCGGCAGTGCTGTGCCCCACAACCTGCCGGTGCATCTCACCCCATTCATCGGCCGGCAGGCCGAAATGGCCGCCATACGCCAGATGTTGCGCGATCCCGGCTGCCGTTTGCTGACCATCACCGGTCCCGGTGGCATGGGTAAGACCCGGCTGGCCCTGGCCGCGGCAGATCAATTCGTGCAAGATACCGATGCCCCCTTTGCGGACGGCGTTTTCCTGGTGGCACTGGCCGATCTGGACGCCCCAGACCATATCGCGACGGCCATCGCCCACGCGGTCGGTTTGCATTTCCTTTCGTCCAGCAAAGCACCGGCCATGCAGCTGGCAAACTACTTGCGACGCAAGAGGCTGCTGCTGGTATTGGATAACTTTGAACATCTACTTGGCGGGGCATCGCTGCGTTTCGTGAGCGATGTGCTGGCTGCCGCCCCCGGCATCAAGATGCTGGTGACCTCACGCGTGCGCCTGAACCTGCAGGGCGAACAGGGCTTTCCCTTGTACGGCCTGGATCTTGGCCTGACGATCCCAAATGGAGAGCCCATGGATGGCCATTCAGACAGCATCAAGCTCTTTGCCGATGCTGCCCGCCGTGCAGACCCTGCTTTTACCCTGAACACGGCCATGCTTGCGCCTGTGATTTCCATGTGCTGCCTGGTGGAGGGCATGCCGCTGGCCATCGAGCTGGCCGCGGCCTGGACCGCTGCCCTGGCGCCGGCGGATATCCTGGCCGAGATCCGCAACGGCCTGGATTTCCTGGCCTCCGACGCCGCCAATGTCCCTGCCCGCCATCGCAGTCTGCCAGCCGTTTTTGACACATCCTGGCAGCTGCTCGATCGAGCTGAGCGCGAGGCCATACGCGGGCTGTCGGTCTTCCGGGGTGGGTTCACGTGTGACGCTGCTCGCGCCGTGACAGGAGTTTCCCTCCAGGTGCTGCTGGGGCTGGTGCGCAAGAGTTGGTTGCAGCGCGACGCCGCGGGGCGCTATCGTATGCACGCCCTGCTGCAGCAATATGCCGTCGGCAGGCTGGCCCAGGACACGGCGCTGCAGCAAACCGTGCGCACCCGGCATAGCCTGTACTTTTGCCGATGGTTGGCCGAGGGCAAGGCGGATCTGCTTGGGCTCGGCCACGTCGCCAGGATGAAGGCCATCAGCGCCGATGCGGAAAACGTCCATGCCGCCTGTCTTTGGGCAGCCGAGTATGGGCATTTTGCCGAGCTCGATCGCGCTATCGAAAGCCTAGGCCTGTACTATCGCCGGGAGACCAGCTACCTGGCGGGCGATCGCCTGCTGGATCAGTTGGCCCGCGACCTCACCGGCGTCACCGATACAAACGCTCTTTACGCTCTGGCGCGGATCCTGACCTGGCGTTGTTATTTCAGCAGCATGTTGGACGACCACAACACAACCCTTTTGGCCGATCAGGCGCTGGCGCTGCTCCGCTCGCCCTCGCTGGCAGGACGCGACACGCGTGACCTGCAGGCCAGGGTCTATTTGGGTCTTGGCTCCGCCACCTGGGTCTACACGGCCAACGCAGTTGAGGCGGAAACGCACTTTTGTCGCAGCCTCGGCTTGTTCGAACAGCTCGATGACCAGATTGGCATGGCCTTGGCCTCTCTTTCTTTCGGCCGCTTCTTGCGCACCCTCAAGCGCTTTGCTGAAGCGGAGGCAGCGTTCCGGCGTACCATTCAGTTGCTCGAAAGTGCGGGCAGCCAATCGGGGTACAGTGATGCCTTGGGCGCGCTGGGCACGCTAGCTTATCTGGATGCGCGGTTTGACGAGGCCGAACGTCTGCTCACCGAGAGCCTATCTATGGCAGCACCCGATGACCATGACGCCGAAGCCACGGCGCTCTTTTGGCTCGCGCGCACCTATCATGAGGGCGGAAAGTTGCACAAGGCCGCGCTGACGATGGCCAGGTGCCTGAGTTGGCGCCGTAAGCAGGGGATGCCGATATTTGTAGCGCGCGCAGCCGTGCACGGCGCTATGATTTGCCGTGACGCCGGCTCATACGAGAAGGCCAGACAGCTGGCTGCGGAGGCGTTGCTGCAATCGCAGGACAATGGGTACGAACTGTGGGAGGGGAGCGCTTTGGCCGTATTGGGCAGCATCGCGTGTCTGGAAGGCGACCCCCATGCCGCCCTCGACTATCTCCGCAAGAGCATGGCCCTACAGCCCGCAGCGGGAACGGTCTTGGTCCATACGGGACGCCTGACATGGTCCAGTTTGGTCCTGCGGGCGCTGGGTAAGTCCGATCAGGCCTGGCAGCACGCATGGCTTCAGCTCGACAGATCGCTGGGGGCGCGCTGCTATTTGGCGCTGCTCATGGCCCTGGCCGGCCTCGCGCTGCTGCTGGCCGATGATGGAAAGACAGAGCAGGCCGTGGCACTGCACGCGCTGCTGCTGCAGCATCCCTACACGGCCCATGCGCATTGGTTCTCCGAGATCATCACGCCCGGCATCGCTGCGGCCGCGGCGGCATTGAGCGCAGAACAGCGATCGGCAGCGGAGGAGAGAGGCCAGATGCAGGATATGTGGCAGGTTGCAGCGCAGTTGGCCGAGGATGTGACCCGGCAAACCTGGCAAGATCGGCCCACTCCGAACGAGTCCGGCAAGGTCGCGCGGACTCCATAGTCACCTGGGGCCAAGGTAGCTGTGCCGTAGGGTGTCTGCTTCACAGCTTTTCCGGCCGTCCGATGTCGACTAGCGATGACACAGCCGTCTATCTGTCACCTCACCGGCATAGGCCCTGCCATTGGGCCACCTCCCCTTGCCAGTTTCTATGCTCTCTAGTATAATGAATGGCGATTGGCTCTTACCGCGGTGAATCAAGTGAAATGACGATGAAAGGGGAGGACAAATGCGTTCTGTCAAGGGCTATGCTGTGGCTGTAGCCGTGGCCGTGCTGGGTGTGCTGGCTATGACATCCGTTCTCGTATACGCCTTCACCGTAGGGGACTTGGGCGGAGAGGGCCAGGTTCTCTTGTCGATGCCGTGGGGCATCGTGTCTCTGGTCGATTTGTACGTTGGCTTTATCCTCTTCTCTGGCTGGATCGTCTATCGTGAAAGATCCCTTGTTCGATCGATCGTGTGGGTCATACTCATGATGGTCCTGGGCAATTTTACGGCCAGCCTTTACGTCCTGATCGCGCTGCTAGCCAGTCGTGGGGACTGGAAGCGCTTCTGGCTGGGCAACCGGTTGAACGACAGGGACGAGCAGGCGTGACAGCCAGGTTGCGCGAATTGGCGGAAGAGTTTCGTACCGTTTTCACCGGGCGCAGCAGCCTGGCTGATTCGCTGATCCCGCCCATTGTCTTCCTGATAGCCAACGCCCTGTTGGGCCTGGACTATGCTGTATGGGGCTCCCTGCTGATCTCCCTGCTGCTGTGCCTCTTTCGCCTGGTCAAAAGACAGCCTCTCAAGTATGCGCTGGGTGGCCTCGGGGGCGTGATCCTTGCCATTCTCGCTGCCAGGGTCTTGGACAGAGCAGAAGCGTATTTCCTGCCCGGCGTCATCACCGGGACTCTGACCGCCCTCATCTGCGCGGCCAGTGTCATCGCGGGTCGCCCGCTTGTCGCCTGGACCAGCCACTTTGCCCGCGGCTGGCCGCTGGGGTGGTACTGGCACCCCAAGGTGCGTCCTGCTTATAACGAGGTGACCATCGCCTGGGCGATCTTTTTTGCACTCAAGGTCGCGGTTCAGCTCCTCTTCTTGCAGGAGGCGAAAGCCGGCGCTTTGGCAGTCGTCAACCTGATCATGGGTTGGCCCGCGACGGTCGTGCTGTTGGCGCTGAGCTACCTGTACGGGCTTGCGCGACTGGGGCGTTTGCGGGGCCCCAGCGTGGCCGAGTTTGAGGCCGGCGCCGGGCCGCCCTGGACCGGACAGCGGCGGGGGTTCTGAGCCTCGACGTTTGGGCGCGCTCGAAAAGCCTATCCTGCCGATCCGGCGCGCAGAAAGGACAAAACACAATGCAAAAACCAGATTGGAATGCGCTTGTCGCTATCCTCATCACCATCCTGATCGGCCTGGGGGTCGCTTGGGCCGGCAGCCAGGGTGGGGCCTCCGCCTTTGGGATCCCGATCTTTGCCCTCTCTGTTGGGCTGGCCTTCCTGATCCAGCTGGTGGCCTTTGTCCCCGCCTATCTGCTGCAGAGCGAGCGATTCTTTGACCTCACCGGCAGCCTCACCTATATCTCGGTGACCGTCGTGGCGGTGCTGCTCAGCCCTGAGGTCGACGGCCGGTCGATCCTACTGCTGGCCCTGGTCGGGACCTGGGCGGCTCGCCTGGGCACCTTCTTGTTTCGCCGCGTCCGCAAGGCCGGTAAGGACGCCCGCTTTGATGAGCTCAAACCTTCCTTTTTCCGTTTTCTCAACGTCTGGACCCTGCAGGGGCTGTGGGTGACCTTTACCCTGTCTGCCGCGCTGGTCGCCATCACCACGACGACCCGCAAGGCATTGGGCGTTTTTGCCCTGATCGGCTTCCTGGTTTGGGCGTTCGGGTTCGCCATCGAGGTTGTGGCCGACAGCCAGAAAAGCCGCTTCCGGGCGGATCCGCAGAACAAGGGCACATTCATCCACACCGGCCTGTGGGCCCGGTCTCGCCACCCCAACTACTTTGGTGAGATCGTGCTCTGGATCGGCGTGGCGATCATCGCCCTGCCCATCCTGCGGGGTTGGCAGTGGGTGGCCCTGATCTCGCCGGTATTTGTCACTCTGCTGATCACGCGCATCAGCGGCGTGCCCATGCTGGAGAAACGAGCCGACGAACAATGGGGCGGTCAGGCGGACTATGAGGCCTACAAAGAACGCACCCCGGTGCTGATCCCACGACTTGGCGCTAAACGATAGCGATTTTCTCGCCAGGCAGGGACACAGGGACGTGGTCGGGACGAGTTTTTCACCCCATTCCTCAGCTTTGATTACAAGACGGTGAACATGCTCCATCTCGCGTGCCATATCCGAACGCAGGGCTGCGAACCTAGGCTGTGGTTATCCAGCAGCGCTCCTTCCACCTTGACGCGATCGGCCAGGCTGGGCCACGCCCGTTCCAGCAGTTTTGCACGGTGCCTGGTGACGAACCCTCCAAAACGGGTGAAAACTTGCGCTTTCTCCAGAGAGTGGTATAATACGTATATTACACGTGTTATCCGAGGAGGCGAACGATGCAAAAAAAGCTGACGATCACCATCGATGAGAAAACCTACGAGGGCTTGTATCGCGTGATCGGCCCCGGCAAGATAAGCCGGTTCATCGAAGACCTGGTGCGCCCTCTCGTCTTGTATCCCAACCTGGAATCCGCCTATCAAGAGATGGCCCAAGACGAGGAGAGGGAAGCGGCTGCCCTGGAATGGGCCGAGGCGACCATCGGAGATGGCGGCGATGAAGCGGGGTGAGGTGTGGTGGGTGAATTTCGAGCCTTCAGTCGGGGGAGAGATCAGAAAGAAGCGTCCGGCCGTGATCGTAAGCAATGACGCGGCCAACAGATACTTGAACCGGCTGCAAGTGGTGCCGTTGACGTCAAGCGTGAGTAAGGTATACCCAAGCGAAGCACAGATCATGTTCGAAGGAAAGCCAGGAAAGGCAATGGCGGATCAGTTGACCACCGTGTCCAAGTTGAGGTTACTGAACCTTGCCGGGAAGCTGACTGACGCCGAGATGCAAGACGTGGAGAGGGCAATCAGAATACAACTGGCGCTGCTATAGACTCGCAACGACAAGATACGTGACGATTGTTCATTGCACTGCTCGTAGACTTGCGACCGTTTGGTGTCTGGGACAGCATTGGCACGCTGCAAGCGTGGCCCTACGTCGCTACGAACCGGATCTTTGACCATGCCACCCTGAACGGGATACTCGGAAAACATCCCGTCGGCAGTGATCAATACAGCGTCTTGGATGATAGCCTGGGCAATCAATAACCGGTCGAATGGGTCTTTGATCCGCGGGCAGATCCCCCAACGCAAAAATGTGTGGTATCGTGCCGGGTAATGTGGCTATTCCTTATGCGCGCGATCACGCGCGCGGCGCTTGGCGGTGCGCAGACGGGCCAGGGCGTCCTCGCCGACCTCGTCTGGCGTCTGCGCCGCTGGCGTGGGCCGGGGCATCGGCTGCGGCATAGGCTGGGATGCCGGAGCAGTAGGCGCCGGCGCCTGGCCTGCTGACCGCTCGCCGGACGTGGGCGGCGTGGCAGTCGCCGTGGGCGAACCCGCCTCCTCGCGCCGCGTGTCCTGGCGCCGCGTCCGTCCGCGTCCGCGTTCGCGCGCCCGGAACAGCGCCCCCAAGAGCCGCTCCTGCCCGGCCTGAACCCTGCGCCGCCAGAACAGCCGCTCGCGCACCCAGGCCAGCGCTTTTCGCACGTCGCTGCGGCCGAGCATCACCCGGCGGATGGCGACGTCGAGCGGAAAGAGCAGCGCGGCGAGCAGCAGCAGCGGCTGCCACACCTCGCGGGCGCGGTCAGCAGCGGGCAGGTTGTGGGCGAACGCCGCCGCCGGGTCGGGCAGTTTGCCGCCGCCGGTCAGGCGGGCCAGCGCCTCCAGCAGAGCGCGGTCCACGCCCCCATCACCGGCGTCCGCACCGGATGCCGCCTGGGCAGCGGGGGCATACTCGGGCGAATAAGGGACCACTAACCCCAGCGTCTGCTGCCCCAGCACCTCCTCCCCCTGGCTCACCCCGACCCGCACCAAGTAGGTTCCCGGCGCGTCCAGGGCCAGCCTGGCCTCGTACTGCCCGGCGCCAACCTGGGGCAGCGCGACCTCCGTCGTCTTGAGGTCGGGGCCGATCACCGTCGCCACGATGTCCAGGAAATCGCGCGGCCGGCCGTCCTCATCGCTAGCCTCGACCGCGATCACGGCCTGGTCGTCCTCCAGGTGCGCGCGGGCCTCGATCCCCTCCACCTGCGGCGCGGGCAGCGTCCAGGCCACTACCTGGGCGGCAAAGCGGGCAAAGCCATCCCAGGTCAGCCACTCGCTGGCCCACTGCCCCTTGAGGTCCGAGGTCCAGGCGGCAGCGCGGCCCAGGCCATATTGCCAGGTAGCCAGCAGCGGGTCGTCGCGCGGTGTGCCCAGCAGGATGCGGGCCGTGCTCTTGAGCGTGGTGCCGTTATAGCCCAGCAGCGGGGGCAGCGCCGCCACGTCTAGCCCCTGCAGCGCCGGGCCGGGCATCGCCGGCAGGGGGTAAAACGGCTCTTCGATGATGTACTCTCCCACCGCCTGGACCGTCTCCTTGAGAAAAAAGTCGGGCACGCGCAAGATATCCACCGCCGGGTAAAAGCGCCCGCCGCCCGTCTCCGAAAGCGCTTGCAGGTACAGCGCGGCCCCTTGGCCGGCGGCGACGACGCTCAGCGTGATCCCGTTCTCGCGCATCTCGGCCGCCAGCCCGGTTAGCTCGCCCTCGCGCACCCAACCGTCGGTCAGCAGGATCACGTGTTTGGTGCGCGCCTCCACCTCTTGCAGCGCCGCGTAAGCGGCCTCGACCCCGCTGCGCACGTTGGTCTGGCCGATGGCTGCAAAGCCGCCGATCGACCGC
This sequence comes from Anaerolineae bacterium, assembly GCA_016926595.1. The sequence goes on along the minus strand of JAFGOG010000171.1, from coordinate 7,068 downwards.
TCCAGGGCCACGACGTCGATCAGTGGGCTGACCTGGACCGCCCAATGGGCCATCTCGTCAAAGGCGACCACGCCTAAATAGTCCTGCGGGCCCAGCGCCGCTGCGGCGCGCATGATCGCCTCCTTGGCGATGTCCACCTTGGGCTGGCCGCTTTGGATTGGGTCGTATTCGCCCGGCAGCGCGCTGGGGTTGTCACAGTGGCAGCGGCCCATGCTGCCCGATTTGTCGATCACCATGGCCAGGGCCAGGTTGGGCGACTGCTCCTTGTTGCGCACGTCCATGTCGACCGGCAGCGTCTCTTCCAGCGGCGTGCGCAGGTAGCCGCCCGCGCCAAAGGCATCCTCGCCACCGCTGACTAGCAGTCCTTTGCTTAGGTCGCGCACGGCGATCTGCAGCAGCTCCATGGCCTGGGAGGGCAGCGCCGCGGCGGGCACGTTGACCAGGATGATCGTCTCGTAGGCCGACAGTTCCGGCAGTGACGTGGGAAAGGCTGAGGGGGGCGCGACGACGACGGTCATGCCCGCGCTGCGCAAGGCACGGGCCAGGTTCTCACCCTCACCAGGCTCACCCGGTCCGCCGGGCCGTCCTTCGACCAGCAGCACCCGTGGCGGGCCGAGGATGACGGTAAAGGCGCTGGCCTCGTTGTTCTGCAGCCTCGAGTCGGCGTCGGGCACGACTTGGGCGCGATAGCGGTGAAAGCCAGTCTCCTCGGCCTCGACCGGCACCAGGAAGCGGTTGGTCCCGGTCTGCAGGCGCACCTCTTGAGAGTGGATCAACTGCCCGTCGGCAAAGAGGCGCAGCGTCGCTCCGACTTGCGCCGTGCTGTGCACGGCCACGGCTAGGTCAAAGCGCTGCCCCTGACGGGCGTCGGCCGGGGCGTCCAGCCCGGCAACGGCTACCTCGACGGCCGTCTCCTCCAGCAGACCGAGCGGCACGTACGAGAGCTCGATCTGGTTGGCCGCGGCCAGTTCGGCCTGCGACAGGGCGTAACGCAGGTTCTCCCGCCCGTCGGACAGCAGCACCAACCGTTTCGCGCCTTCATCGGGGAAGAGAGCCATGGCCAGCTGCAGCGCCCCGGCGATGTCGGTGCGCACCGTCACCGGCACCGAGGAAAAGCGGGGCAGCGCTGGCGACTCGCTGGCCACCCGCTCCACCAGCGCGTCCTGGCCAAAGACGACCACCGCCGCCCGGTCGCCGGTCGGCATGTCGCCCACCGCCTGGCGCACGATCGCCTCGCCGCGCGCCCGCTCCTCGGCCGGCACGCTGTCCGAGACATCGAGAACAAAGACGGCGGTCAACGTGTCGGCGCGCCGCCGGATCTGCAGCCCGGCCAACGCCAGGATGAGCAAGGCCAGCAGCAACAGGCGCAGCCCCAGCCCAAACCAGAAGCGGCCCACCGTCGGCCGCTTGCGCCCCGCCAGCGCCAGCGCCGCCGTCAGCGGCAGCAGCAGGAACAGCCAAAGCAGATTTGGATAGATAAAAGAGATAGACATAGCGCTCACAGTTGCAAGTTAAAAGTTGAAAGCGACGGGCCGGATGGCGTTTTGTTTTTATGGGTCACGATTCTCGTCTGACGTTTTGATGTTGGCGTTTGACGCCTCACGTTTCGCGTTTGCCATCTTGTTTCACAGGCTTCAGGCGCGAGAACAGGCGGGCCAGGGTGGCCCGCTGATAGACCAGCCACTCTAGAACCAGCAAGGCCAGGGCGGCGAAGGCCAGCGGCCGCCACCACTCGCGGCGTGCGCGGTGGGCCTCTTTTCCCGCCTCCACGCTGCCGGCCTGCCCTGTCCCTTGCCCCTGCGGCGAGATGCCGGTCAGCGGCAGGCTGCTTGCCGGGCGGATGCGCGATTCCTGCGGCGAAAAGAGGTTGACGGCGAAATAGGCCTCCGACAGACCGCCGGAGCCGCCAGGGTCCGCTGTCCCACTCTCCCAGTCGACCCGGTACACGCCCAACTGGCTCGTGTCGGCGAAGACGGCCTGCCCGCCCTCCGTCTCCAGCCTCGCCATCGAGCCGTCGGGGCGGGTCACCTGCACCGCCGCCACCTCGGGGGGCAGCGATAGGGACAGCGGTTCGCCGGGTGTGACCTGGGCCGGCACGCCGCCGCCCACGCCGGGCGCCAGCCAACCGGTCAGGTTGGCGACCAGCAGCGGAAAGGCCACCTGCAGCGGCAGGTCGGAGCGGTGCAGGGCAAACGCCAGCACCGCGATGCGCCGCCCGTCGGTCTCCCCGGCGAACAGCAGCGGTGCCGACCCGGCTGATGAGATACCGGTTGGCGCAGCACTACCGGGCGCGTCTCCGGCCACGACAGCGCGCGCCCAGGTTGGCAGTGGCAACCGCATCGCCTCCAGCACCCCGACCCCGCCCCAGATGACGTTGGTCAGCAGCGGATCGGCGGCGTTGACGGCGCGCGGCACGGGCTGGTCGATCTGGCCGGTGACGCTGAAATAGGCGGTGCTGCGCGGCGGAGCGATAAACAGCAGGTTGCCCGGTGGCAGCGCGGCGGTGATCGGCACGGTGGCGTCAAAAATGGTCAAGCCTGGTGATGCCCCACGTCCCGTGGGGGCCGTGGTGGGGTCGTTCCCATCCGATGGGCCGTCAGGCTCTGGGGGCGCATCAAAATCCTCCGGCCTGACCACTGAGAGCTGCAGGTTGGGAAAGAGCGACAGCGCCGTCTCCAGGAACAGGTTCCCCGCACTGACCAGGGTTACCTCTGCAGGAGCCTGCCTGCGGTGGACGGCCCATGCCTGGTCGTCAAGAGCCAGGTAATCCCCTGGCCCTCCGTCCTGCCCGGCCGATGGCGCCTCAAGCAGGCGCGCCTCAACGATCGACGCCATGGCCGGGATGTCGCCGGCGACGATGGCGTGCGATTCGCCCGGCTCGATCGTCACGTCGTAAACATGGATCGCCTGCCCGTCGGCGTACAGCGCCAGGCGGCGTTGGGCAGGCGCGTCGCCATAGTTGGTCACCTGGACAAAGGCGTTGGCGGGCGTCGCCCCACCGGCGTCTGCCGCGCGCAGCGATAAGGCACTGATCCCCTGGTTTTCGCCGTCGATCCCCATCTGCAGGTAACGCACGGTGCCCTGGATAGCCAGCCGCTCGGGCACGGTCACCTGCCCGTCGGAAAAGAGCACGATCTCGGTGTCCGGCTGGCGGGCGGCAATCGCCGCGGCCAGTTCCAGGGCCGCGGTCAGGTCGCCGTCCATCCGCCCCTGGATCGCATCGAGCGCCGCTCTAACTTGCCGCCGGTCCTGGCTCGACGCGGTCAGCACCTGTGCGCCATCCCCGGCGGCGATCACCGTCACCCGCACGTCGTCGGGCAACGCGTCAACGAACTGCCGGGCCCGGGCTTTGGCCGCCTCCAGCCGCGTCGGCGCCACGTCGTGGGCGGCCATGCTTGCCGAACGATCGACGATCAAGATAGCCGACTCGCCCCCACCCCCCTCGGCCCAGGTGAACGGGCGGGCCAGGGTGAGGATCAACGCCGCCACAAAGAGCAACTGCACCAGCAGCAGCAGGTTGCGACGCAGCTTTTGCCAGGGGGCGTTGGCCTCCACGTCGCGCACCATGCGCCGCCACAGGTAGACGCTGGACACGACTCGCTCTCGCCGCCGTAATTTGAGCAGGTACATCAGCACGATCAGCGGCAGCAGCAGGGCCAGGGCAAAGGCCAGCGGCGTGAAAAAACTCATCTAACCACCCCTCGCTGGCGCAGCACGGCAAAGAGCAGCGTCTCAAAAGGCAGCGACGTGACCACTGGCACGTAATGCATGCCGCGCGCGCTGCAAAACTGGCGCAGCTCCTGCCGCCAGGATTCCAGCCCATCCCGGTAGCGCTGCAGCAGGTCATAGTCGGCGGTGATCTCGACGTCGGCCCCGCTTTCGATGTCCAGCAGCTTGAGGTCGCCCTGCAGGGGCCCTTGTTCACCGCCCGCCAGACCTCCTTCCAGGGCGGGGTCCAGCTCGTCGGGGGAGAGGATATGCAACAGCGTGACCTCAAAGCCGCACGCCGCCAAGGCGCGCAGCCCGTCGGCCCACCCGTCGTCCAGCAGGTCGGAAAAGAGTAGCAGCGGGCCGGGTTGGGTGGCCTGGGCGGCATAGGCCCGCAGGCGCGGCCCCAGCGTGGTCGAGGCAAGATGCGCGGGATCGGGCAGGCGGCTGCCTTGCAGCCCGGCAGTCGAGGCCTCGGCCAGCGCCTGCAGGAAAGCAAAGAGGGCCAGCGCCTGCTGCTTACCCCGCCGCGGCGCAAAGGTCAAGGCCAGGCCGTTGCTTGGACCGATCGTCGTCGCCGTGACCCGGTCCAGGCTGGACAGGGCGATATAGCCCAGCGCCCCCGCCGCGCGGGCGGCGTAACGCAGCTTGTTGGGCTCGCCCCAATCCATCGAGCGGCTGGCGTCGATCAGCAGGTGCACGGTCAGGTCCTCTTCGTTGACAAAGAGCTTGATGAAAAAGCGCTCCAGCCGCGCGTAGGCGTTCCAGTCGATGCGGCGCAGGTCATCGCCCATAACATAGGGGCGAAAGTCGGCAAATTCGACCGACTGGCCGCGTCTAGGGCTGCGCCGTTCGCCTTGCATCTGCCCGGCCATGGCCCGGCGGCTGAGGATGGCAAGCTGTTCCAGCTTGTGCAGAAAGGGTTCATCGAAAAGGCGGTTGTTGGGTGATTGGGTCATAGGTGAGCGTTCCGGGTGTTTACTGCGTACTGCACACTGCGTACCGAGTACCGAGTACTTCGTATTCCTTACCTCTTACCCCTTATACCTTATTCCTTATACCGATCTTGTGGGCGTACCTGTTCCAAAACGTCTGCAATCACCTTATCTGTCGTGATCCCTTCGGCCTGAGCCTCAAAGTTCAGGATCAGGCGGTGGCGCAGCGCGGGCAGGGCGGCCTGACGCAGATCGTCAAAGGCCACGTTATAGCGGCCGTCGAGCAGGGCCAGGATCTTGCCGGCCAGGATCATGGCCTGCATACCCCGCGGGCTGGCGCCATAGCGTACAGTGCGGCGCACGACCTCGGGCGCGGAGGCGTCACCGGGATGGGTGGCGGTGAGCAGGTGCGCCGCGTAAGCGGTGACGTGGTCGGCGATCGGCACGCCGCGCGCGAGGGCCTGCATGGCCTGGATCGTCTCTCCGTCGGCGGCCGGGTTGGCCTGCGGCACGGCCGCACCCGTGGTGCGCTTGGCGATCTCGCTCAACTCGTCGGCCGAGGGAAAGGGCACGTCGATCTTGAAAAAGAAGCGGTCCAACTGCGCCTCGGGTAGCGGGTAGGTCCCTTCCATCTCCAGCGGGTTCTGGGTGGCCAGAACGAAAAACGGCTCGGGCAGCGGGCGGGTGGTCTTGGACACAGTGACGCTGTGCTCCTGCATGGCCTCGAGCATCGCCGACTGGGTCTTGGGCGTGGCGCGGTTGATCTCGTCGGCCAGCACCAGGTTGGCAAAGATCGGCCCGGCCTCGAACTGGAAACGGCGTCGTCCTTGCTCATCTTCGACGATCAGGTTGGTGCCCACGATGTCGGCCGGCATCAGGTCGGGCGTGAACTGGATGCGCGAAAAGGCGCAGCGCACGGCCTGGGCCAGCGTGCGCACCAGCATGGTCTTGCCCAGGCCGGGCACGCCCTCCAGCAGGGCATTGCCGCCGGCCAACAACGTGATCAGCGTGTAGCGGATCAGCTCCCGTTGGCCGACGATGACCTGCCCCACCTGCTCTTCGATCGCGGCGGCAGTCTCACGAAATTGCTCGGCGGTGATCGTCTCTTCAATCGTCATAAACGTCCTCTTTGCTTTGAGAAACCGGGTTTCTGTCAGAAACCCGGTTTCTGACCCAATCATGGCTCCAGGTTGGAGAAATAGTCGCGCACATAGTCTTTCAGACCCGATGGGATGGCGCTCTGTTCCATGGCCTGGTTGGCGGCGTCGAGGTATTGGTAATAGACCTGGTAGTAGGGCACCAGCGCCTGCCCCGACGCGCCGGGCAGTGGGTCGCGCCGCTCGCGCGTCTCCGTCTCGCCCTGCCCACTATCCTGCCCGGGGATGACCAGCTCGTCGCTCTGCCCCTGCAGCCGTTCCCAAGGCACATAGATCTGCTGGCCCTGGTCGTCCACGCCCGTGCGCGGCGCCTGGCCCTGCGGGCGGTTGGCCTGTCCCGTGCCGGTGCCCGGCGGGAGCTGCCTGGCCTTGGTGCCCTGCCCGCCCGCCCCCTGACCGCTCTGACCCTGTCCTTGCCCCTGGCCGGCCTGGGCCAAGACCTGGCGGCTGACCTGTACCTGAGCCAGGGCGCGCTGCAGCGCCGCCTGTGCATCCAGGTCGGCCTGCGCCCGGGCCATCGCCTCCGCGGCCGTCCGAGCTGCGTCGACAGCGCGCTGCGTCGAATCGGCATCGCTCGCTTGCACCGCCTGGGCCATGGCCGCCAGCGCCTGGGCCAGGCTCATGTCGCCGGCCTGCGCGGCGCGGGCGGCCATCTGAGCCAGCACCTGAGCCGCAGCCTGGCGTTCGCCCGTCGGCATCTGCGCCAGTTGTTCGGCCAGCGCCTGCAGCGTCTCGGCCATGTCGGCCGGGTCAGCCTTGTCCGCCGCGTCCTCGCCGGCCAGCGCTTGCAGTTGAGCGGCCAGCGCCTCCAGGGCAGCCTGGCGGGCGTCGACGTTGGGATCGAGCTTTTGCCGCATCTGCTCTTCCACCCGCGAGAGGTCTGCCAGCGCCTGTTCGCGGTCGCCGCGGTTGTCGCGTAGCTGTTTGGCCAGCGCTTCCAGTTGGCGTAGCAGCACCTCGCGCTCCTCAGGGCTCAGTTCCTCGGCGGCCTCGAGCTGCCGGGCCAGTTCCTCGATCCGCTCGGCCTGCTCCTCGGCGGCCGCGGCGATCGCCGCCCGTTCGGCCAGCACGTCATCCATGCGGTTGGGCAGCACGATCAGGACAACCGTGAGCGCAACCAGCGCCACGGCCAGTAGCAGCGGGCGGCGCTGACAGCGCAGCGGCAGGGCGCGGCGCGGCGAAATACCCCGCGCAATCGTCAGGGTGTCCTGCTGCTGCAGCGCAGCCAATGAAGGCTCGTAAGATCCACCCCGGATCCCCGAACTAGT
>JAFGOG010000170.1 GCA_016926595.1 Anaerolineae bacterium | reverse complement strand
TTCCACGCCGGATCGTCGCCCTCGCCGCTCAGCACGGTGACGACCACATCGTAGGTTAGTCGTGCATCGTCGGCTTTCTTGGGAAAGAAGGGGCCCACCCCATCACTCCCGTCAAAGAAAAAGAGGCGCAGCCCGTCGGTGGGCACGATCGCGTTCCGGATGTGCGTGGCACTGCTCAGCCCGTCGCTCAGCGTCACCTCGACAGACACCTGGGCCGGGCCCGGTTGTGAGCTGGAGAGGTCGAGACGAAAGGCGGTCGCCTTCTCGGCGATGATCTGGCGCGCGCCATACACCGCCTGCACCGGCTCTGCGTGGGTGATGGCAATGTCGTCGGGGGCAAAAGAACGGGCGTCGACGGGTGCGATCGCCATCTGGATCTGGGCGAGTTGTCCGACGTTCTCCGGCATTGGATAGGGCACCCAGCTTGGCCCCGGCCCGAATGAGAGCGAGCCCGCGCTCCAGCGCAGCGTGCACGCGTCGAACAACACATTCAACGTCTTGCTCACATCCGGGCTGGGGGCGATGGGGTTGATGTTGAACTGGTCGTCCGGGTCCACGTCGTCCTCATCCCACAGCTCGATGCGCACCGGGTAAAAACGTTGGGCGGCGATCACGTCGGCAGTACCGGTAAAGGGTGGGTTCCACTCGGCATAGTCCCTCTGGTCGACGACCGGGCTGGTCAGATCGGGCTCGCCATTGACCGACATCTTGAGGTAAAAGTCCTGCTGCACCCACGCATCGATGCCGAGGATATTGTCATCGCGCTTGACCGACGGGATCGCCTGGTAGACACTGGCGACAATGGCGGCGTCGGGCGGCGGCGGCGTATAGTCGATCACGAGCCGTGGTGGCTCAGAGACCGACTCGCGACTGGCAAAGGCGCGCTGGTGAAACCCTGCCGGCCCCGACAGTGCCACACCTCGGTTGGGATGGGTTGCTCCGTCGTTCACCCAGTCATCGACAAGTGTTGTCACGTCCCAGGTATAGTCGGTGCCCACTGCAGTGCCCACTGAGACGGTTGCATCGCAGCAGGTCCAGCCAGGGCGCGAATTCCAGGTCACGGCCGTCTCGGTCCAGAAGCCGGTGATGCGCGACACGTCGACGGGGATGGTAGGAAAGCCGCCGGTGGCCTCCTGGAGGTTGAGTTGCAGCTCGGCAGAGTGGATCGTCGAGCCCGGGAGGATGCCCGACAGGTCAAAGTTTTGCAGGACGACTGCCTGCTGTAAAAAGTCGTCGCGCTCGACTGTGAGTAGCGACAGGGTGCCATAGTTGGTGCCCGGCGATCCCTCGCGGATCGTGGTATCGGCGGTTGCCGTCAGGGTGACGACGGCAGCGGTCACCTCGGGGCCTGGCGCCGCCGGCGTGCTCACCTCCTGTGCGGCTGCGAATGGCAACGGCAGGATGGCTGCGAACAGGAGAGCGGCTACGACCTGGTAGGCAAGCAAAGCTCTTTTGTGCATCACGTGTTTCTCCTTTCAACCAGAGATGGTGGCAGCGAAGGGCTGCCTGGGTCCGATTTGAGAAGCGGCGTGTCTACGGTGTCACACCTTATAATATAATTATATCATGTTTTTAGTAAAAAGTCAACCCCTCTTGTCGTCCATAGATGCCGGCAAAAAGAATGTGGATTTTTGCTCCCGTCAAGTTGGGCGGAAATGACTGGAAAGCAACTGAGGGCCAGGGGCAACTCGGCGTCAAACGGAAAAATCTGAAATCCTTTTTTCCAAGTGCCATGCCCCGATAGCCCATGGGGGCTTGGGCACGAAGGTTCGCGGAAGGTCTATGATTTGAAAAACTTGACCCAGCAATCGCTGGTATAGATGACCTGGAAACCGAGCGACAGATAAAATGGCTGACTCGAGCCGACGCAGGCCGCCGTCGCGCCCAGGGCCGCACAGCGGCGGACTCCCTCCAGCACGGCGGCTCTGGCCAGCCCCAAACGCCGGTAGTCCGGATCGGTGGCCAACGGCTCGACGTAGGCGAATCGGCCGGTCGGCTCGTAAAAGAGGCCGCACAAAGTGACAAACTCGCCGGTGGGAGCGACCACCGCAATTTTCAGGTCGCGCCGCGCCTTGGGCGTGTCGAACATCTTTTGCCGGCTTTGGAGCTCTTCTTCGCCGCTGGGTGGCTCGCCCTCGTGATCAAATCCGCGCCACAGGACGCGGTGGACCTTGGCCCAGTCGCAATCGTCGGCCAGGCTTGTCAGGTGGAACCCTGGGGGCAGGGAAATGGGTGGAAATGGGTCGGGGATCGCGAACCAGGCCATCGGGCGGGCTTCCTCGGGGTCCTTTTCGTAGCCGCGCGCGCGGACCAGGGAGATGAACGCCTCGTCGTCGTCGTTGACATAGGCCTTCAAATACTTTCTGCCCTTTTTTGTCTGGCCGGTCAGGTTTTCTTGGGCGTAATTGAGCATCTCCTGTCTCAGGTGTCGGTAAGCAGGGTGGAATTGAAAAAAGGCCTCGCCCAGGTGCCACTCATAGTGCGCCACGGCGACGATCTGGCCCTCCTCTTCCCAGATGCCGATCTTGTGCAGGGATGCGCTGTCCAGGGAAGGGTGCCCGTGCATGTATTCCCAGGCGGGCTCGATCCAGTTGCCATCCGCGTTGCCCGGTTGGTGGTGCGCGATGAGAAACTCGTCGACCAGCCAGTAATCCTCGGGGCTGTGGTAGTGCCGAAATTGGATAGTCACCATAATCTCCTTTCAGTGGATCAGGGTACCACTTCTCCCACTTCTGTTCCCGGAGAGGCGGGCATCGCTCCCGCAAAAGCCTGCTCGGCCGCATAACGGTTGGCGCGCCGGATGAACCCAAGAGCTGGGACCAGCAGCGCGCCGCAACAGAGCAGCGCCAGTGGCACCGAAAAGGCCCTGGCCAGCAGGCCGATGAGCAGCCCGCCGCCCACCTGCCCGACGGCTTCTGCCTGCCCGGTCATCGAGAGCAGGGTGGCGCGCACGTCCGGGTCGAGGCGCTGGTTCATCCAGGCCATGAGGAGCGGGTCGGTCAGTTCCCCCAGGCTGTAGATGGCCAGGTAGAGACAGAGCGCCAGTCCCAGGCGGGGGACCCAGCCAAAGGCTGCGATGGAGGTGGCGGTGGCGGCCGTGACGACGAACATCACGCGCCCCACGCGGCGTGGCTCAAGCACCTCAAAGCGCTTCTCGACCTGGCGGGTCAACAGGATCGAGAGCAGGATACCGCCCAATTCCAGGATTCCAAAGAATGCCAGCTCGTTGTTGCCAAACAGGACCGGCAGGTCAAAGCGGTTCACCATGTGCCAGACCCACAGCCGGTCAAAGCCGGCTGTCAGGCCGTAGAAGAGGGCGACGCCCAGGACCGCCAGCAGCGCCGGGCGCAGGCGCACGGTGCGAATGCCTTTGCGAAAGGTGTCCCCCATGTGCTGCCAGTTGTTGCGCTCCTTCGGCTTGACCGGTTTGAAGCCCTGCTCCGACATCAGAAAGGTGAGCAGGACGGACAGGACGATCCAGCCCACGCCGCTGGACAGGAGCAGGGTCGAAACAGAGGTCAAGCTACCCAGGAACATGCCGGCCAACACCCCGACCAGGTTGCCGAACAGATCATAGCGGTTGGCGGTCAGGAAGGCCCGGTTGGCGCGTTCCTCGCCGATCTCGTCGCTGAG
>JAFGOG010000169.1 GCA_016926595.1 Anaerolineae bacterium | reverse complement strand
GGGGTGATGACTAACTCCCTCTCCCTTGGGGGAGAGGGCGGGGTGAGGGGGGAATCCTCCCCAGAAAGATCAACAAACCTAGATGATCAAAATTGCGACCGATTCAACCTGTGATCTGCCGCCCGAGTTCTATCGGCAGTACGACATCGCCGTCGTGCCGATCAACATCTTTTTCGGCACCGAAGGCTACCTGGATGGCGTCACCATCGATCGGCCCACCTTCTACCGCAAGATCGAGGAGCTGGGCATATTGCCCAAGACCTCCCAGCCCTCTGCCGGGCAGTTCGAAGAGGCCTACAACCACCTGGCCGCTCAAGGCGCCACCGATATCATCTCCCTGCACGTCGGGGCCAAGATGAGCGGCACCTTTCAATCGGCCGAGATGGCCAGAGAGATGGTCGCTGGCCGGGTCCGGGTCCACACCTTCGACAGCGCTGGCGGCTCGGCCGGGATGGGATTCATGGTGCTCGAGGCGCTGCGTATGGTCGACGCCGGCAAGACAGTGGCCGAGATCATGGCCCGTCTGGAGGCGATCCGCCCCAGGATAAATATCCTGCTCACCGTGCGAGATCTGCGCTTTGCTCAGATGAGCGGGCGGATCGGCAGGCTGCAAGCCAGCCTGTCTTCGCTGCTGAACATCAAGCCGATCATCGTTCTGAGGGACGGCCTGCTGAGCGTGGGCGACAAGGTCCGCACCCAAAGCAAGGCCATAGACCAGATGGTCAACATGATGACTGACCGGCTGGGCACCCTGGCTCCGGTCAACCTGGCTGCCATCCACGCCGAGGCGCCGGAAGCGGCCCAGGCGCTTATCGAGCGGGCCAGAGCCCTGTTCGACTGTCAGGAGAGCTTTGTGGCCGACCTGGCAGCCTCCCTGGCGGTCCATTTCGGGCCAGGGACAGTGGGTTTGGTCGGCTATCGGCCGTAGGGGGCAGCCCCGTGTGGCTGCCTTCGGGGAGCCCGGCATTGATTATCAACCGTAGGGGCAGCCCCGTGTGGCTGCCCTCGGGAAACCCGGCATTGATTATCAACCGTAGGGGCAGCCCCGTGTGGCTGCCCTCGGGGAGCCCGGCATTGATTATCAACCGTAGGGGCAGCCCCGTGTGGCTGCCCTCGGGAAACCCGGCAACGGCGCCGGGAGGAGGATATGGTGAACGAGAGGGAAACAGGGAACCGATTTGCGATCCGCCCGCATCGACAGATCGGCCACGGCCTGAGGCAGCCTGCCCGGTCCAGCCCGACCGCGACGGTGCAGCAGCTCCTCGATCTGGCCGAGCAGCTCAGGCAGGTGCTGGTGCCGGTGGAAGCAGATGCCAACTACCGGCGCCGGCTCAAGGGTGAGCTGATCCTGGCGGCCCAGCAGCGGAGCGAAGCGAAACCGCTGCCGCGACGCCGCAGGCTGTTGTTCATCGGCGCAGCGGCCGTCGGCTCGCTGGCTTCGGTCGCCGGCGTAATCATCGCCTTTGTCGTCCGCTACCGCCACGGCCGCACCAGCCATATCGCCGCCGGTTGAGATTGCGGCCATTCGCCAGTTTGGAGATTTTCTGAGGGAGGATAGCCATGACCAAATACGCGCGTATCACCGGTTGGGGCAAATACGTCCCCGAGAGGATCTTGACCAACTTTGACCTGGAAAAGATGGTCGATACCACCGACGAGTGGATCCGTACCCGCACAGGTATCCGCGAGCGCCGCATCGCCGCGCCCGGCGAAACCTGCAGCACCATGTCGATAGCCGCCGCCCGCCGAGCCCTGGCCGTCGCCCATCTTCCCCCATCCGAGCTGGAGCTGATCATCATCGCCACCTCCACCCCCGATTACCTGGTGCCCTTCCCGGCGAGCATGATCCAGGACAGGCTGGGGGCCGGCAAAGCCGCCGCCTTTAACATAGTGGGCGGCTGCGCTGGCTGGGTTTGCGCTCTGATCACCGCCACCCAGTTCATCCGGACCGGCGGCTACCGCAACGCCCTGGTCATCGGCGCGGAGCACATGTCGGTCGGCGTCGATTGGACCGACCGGAATACCTGCGTCCTCTTTGGCGACGGAGCGGGGGCGGTGGTCCTCGAGGCTAGCGATCAACCAACCGGCGTCATCGCCTTTGAGATGGGCTCTGACGGCGCCGATTACGACGCCATCTTTTTCCCTGGCTGCGCCGGAGCCAACCCGCCCAGCCACGAGGTCATCGATCAGAAGCTCCACTACTTTCGCATGGACGGCCAGAAGGTCTTTAAATTCGCCGCCCGCGTCTTTGCCGACTCGGTCGTCAGGGTGGTCAGCCAGGCCGGCCTGACGCCCGACGACGTCGAGCTGGTCATCCCCCACCAGGCCAACGACCGGATCATCGAGCTGGCCCGCCGCCGCCTCAGGCTGCCCGAGGACAAGATGGTGGTCAACATCGACCGCTATGGCAACACCTCGGCCGCATCTGTCCCCCTGGGGCTGGTCGACGCCATAGAAGAGGGCCGGGTCCATACAGGCGACCACCTGATCTTTGTCAGCTTTGGCGCCGGCCTGACCTGGGCTACGGCCGCGGTTCATTGGGAGCCGCAGGAAACGGCCGCCATCCCGGTGCTCGACTGGCCCATCCGCGAGCGGCTGGCCCGCCCTGTGGAGATGGCCGGCGTTGCCCTGTGGAAGGCCCGGGTCAACCTCGCCTCCAAGGCCGAAGCCGCCCTGCTGCCGCTCTACACCTTCTATTCCGGTTACAAGAAGCGGCGCAGGAAGAAGCAATAGCGATCCCTGGCGCTCGCCCGCCAGCCATGCTGCAGGCCCTCTCCTCCTTGGAAGAGAGGGCCCTTGTTTTTGGGTCTCAATCCTGGCCCGGCGCCAGCGGCAGGGTGACCCGGTAGCCGTTCAGTTGGTGGTTTACGTATCTCCCGCCACCGCCGCGTCGTGATCCGGCAGCAGGCTTTCCGCTTCGCGCACAACCCGCACCCCGTACGCGCCAAACCCAACCACCACCGCCGCCAACCCGCTGAACAGGATCATCAGGCTCATCCCGGCTCCTGGCCCGGTGCCCACCAGCCAGCCAAACGCGCCGGTCAGCCGTCCCCCCTCCCGCATCGCCGGCTCAAAGACATAGTCGGCCAGCGGGCCGGCGGCCAGCGTGGCGATCGGCGTCACCAGCCAGGCGATCAGCCGCCGCGTGGCAAACACCCGCCCCTGCACGTCCGGCTCCACCTTGGCCATCCAGATCGCCTGGTTCGAGCCGTTGATGATCGGCCCGAAAAAGGCCGCCAAAAAGCTGGCCCCGGCCCACACCGGCAGGGCCCGCCCCAGGCCCATCAGCGTCTGGCCCAGCAGGCTGGTCAGTCCCCAGCCGCTCAGCACGCCGTGCACCCGATTCTTAAAGCCGCCCCAGCCGCTCATGGTCAGGCCGCCTACCACTCCGCCGATGGCCCCCGCCGTCTGGACGGCGCCAAAGACCATCGCATCGCTGCCGGTGCGGGCCAGGATCATCGGCGCCATCACAGTATAGCCCAGCGTGGAGAACAGGTTGCCGAGCAAAAAGACGATCTGCAGCCCCAACAGGCTGGGCCGGGCAAAGATGTGGCGAAAGCCATAGGCCGACTCTTTCCAGATGCTCCCCTGTGCTTTCTGCCCGGCCTCGCTCCTGGCCGGTTGGGGAACGTGCACAAGCAGCAGCGCCCCCACCGCCGCCACAAAAGTGACAATGTCGATGATCAGCAGCCCGCTGATGCCGATCACCCCCAGCAGCGCCCCGGCCAGCAGCGGGGCAAAGATGTTCGACGAGGCGCCGGCCAGCTCGATCATGCCGTTGGCCCGGCCATACTGCTCCTTGCGCAGCATCAGTGTGATCGCCGCCGAGTAGGCCGGCCATTGGAAGGTCTGAAAAGTGCCGGTGATGAACGAGGTTATGTACAGGTGCCAGATCTGGAGCTGGCCGGCGGCGTACAGCGCCAGGACCAAGATCGTCGTCACCCCTGCTGCCAGGTCGCTGACCATCATCATCAGCTTGCGGTTGGAGCGATCGACGATCGCCCCGGCGATCGGGCTGAATGCCACCATCGGCGCGACGAAAAAAAAGCCTACGAGGGCCAGGGCGGTCGCCCGCCCGGTCACCTCGTAGGCCCAAATCGTCAGGCCAAAGCCGCTCATGCTGGTGCCGAGCAGCGAGATGGCCTGACCCAGCCAGACGATGGTAAAGGCCATCATCCCGGCGGGTCGAGGCCTACTCGACATAGATCTCTACCCGCTCGCCATCCTCCATATCCTCCACGTCGATCAGCTTGCCCTGCGCGCCCTCTTGGATCTGCTCAAAGACCCCGCTCAGGTCTACCCCTTCGATCTCCGGGGCAAACCGGGCGCCCATCTTCATCCCCACGTTGACCAGGCTCATCGGCAGGTTGACGTTGACCTTGGTCCTGCCCGTCTCCATGTCGGTGACCCGGACGCGGAACCAGCGCGGCGAGCTCGGCCCGCCGACCATCAGCACCTGCGAGTCCCTCTTCTTGTCCGGCTCCAGGGCCGACAGCAGCTTGGCCCCCTCCTCGGCCGTGATCTTTTTTTCGGCCACCATCTTGAGGATCTGCATCCTCTCTTCTGTTGTTGCCATTTCACCCTCCTTAAGGTTTCTATCGGTTTGTCTTCTGTGTACTGTCCTTGCACTTCATGCCTGCGCAGCAAGCCTGAAAAGCAAATAGCCGCTACCCTATGTATACCTGGACGTGCTCGCCGTCCTCGCTGTCCTGCACGTCCAAAAAGAACGGCTCGTCCCGGTTCGCATCCCGCAGGGCGAGGATCATCTCGTCCACACCCGTCTCCTTGAGCTGCGGGACAAACCTCTGGGCCAGGCGGACCACCCAGGCCGTCAGCGTCAGCGGCAGGGGAAAGCTGAACGCTATGTTCCGCTCGCCCTTTTCCTTGATCCGCAGGTGCAGCCACCGCGCATTCCGGCTCCACCACGCCAGGATCGCCACCACCAGGCCCAGGATCATCGGCAGCCAGCCGCACACCCGCCAGCCGGGCGCGGCGCTGGCCGCGTACAGCAGCCCCAGCACTACCGCCCCTACGATCAGCAGCCCTCCGCCGGCCAGCGCCGGGTAGATCCAGAACCTGGACCATCGGACGGGCGGCCTTTCCCAGCCGGGCGCTGCGGCAGGCTCGGCGGCCAAGGGCGCGGCTCTTTCCAGGCCGGGCATAGCTCCATCCCCCTCCCACCCCTCGTCTCGGGGGCTTTCGGCTGCTCCAGGGCGGAGCGCCGCCAACAGCTCGGCCGCCTCCTCGGCCCCAACCTGTCCCTCTTCCAGCATCTTGAGTATTTGCAGTTGCTCCTCGCCCATCGCTCCCTCTTTATATGTCATTCTGAGCGCAGTGAAGAACCTCCGCTCCCTGCCCCATCTCAGGGCATCCTACCTCAATCCAGAGCTACTCGCCTGCCGCCTCGGCTGCCCGGGCGCTGCGATCCACCGCTGGCTCCTCGGCGGCCGCTTCCGGTTCTTTCAACACAAACAACCCGATTACCCCTGCGCTCAGCGTGATCAGACCGGCGATGGCATACATTGGCCGCAGCCCCACCGCCTCGCCCATCACCGCCGCGATCCCCATCGACACCAGGCCAGCGGCCGTCACCAGCGCGTTCAGGGCGCTGCCCACCCGGCCCCGCTTCAGGTCGGGCACCGCCAACTGCATCATCGTCATCAGCGCCGATTGGGCCGGGACCAGCGCCAGGCCGATGGCAAGGCTCAGGACTATGACGTGCTCAAAGGCCGGCGCCAGCCCCGTCCCGGCGATGAACAGCCCGATGGCGATGATCGCCCAACCGGCCATCGCCGTCCTGTTGAGCCGCGCGGCTATCAAGCCCAGGGCCAGCCCGCTCAAGATCATGCCCGCTCCCTGCGCCGTATCGACGATGCCCAGCCCCGTCGCGCCGACGCCAAAGGTGCGCTGCAAGTAGGGTACCCACAGGACATTGATCGCTCCTATGCCCAGTTGGACTACTGCCAGGCAGATCAGCACTCCGACCATCGTCCGGTTCCCGAACAGGTAGCTCACCCCTTCGCGCATCTCGGCCCAAACTGCCGCCACCTGCCCGCCCGCGGCCTGCTTTCCTAGCGTCGTGCGCGGCACGGTCATGATCAGGATCGCCCCCGCCGACAACAAAAAGCTGGCCGAATCGATGATAAAAGCCACCTGCTCGCCCCACAGGCCGATGGCAAAGCCGGCCAGCGCCGGCCCGGCCAGCAGTCCCACCGTTTGGATCATCTGCATCAGCCCGTTGGCCGCCAGCAGATCGCCCTTGTCCTGGACAATGAGCGGCAACGAGGCGTTCTGCGCCGGGAAGAAGAAGCGGCTGACGCACGACATGCTAAAGCCGACGACATAGTAGATCCACACCTGGTCCGGCGTCCGCACCAGCAGGCACGGCAGCACCAACAGCGCCCGCAGCACATCGGCGGCGATCATCATCCGTTTGCGGTCCCAGCGGTCGACGAAAACGCCGGCCACCGGCCCCAGGAACAGCATCGGCAGCGCCGTGGTGATCACCGACAGCCCAACCATCAGCGCCGAACCGGTCAGCCGCTCGACCATGATCGGCACGGCCAGCCAGTAGAAATAGTCGCCGATGAAGGAGATCATCTGGCCTAGCCAGAGCGCCATAAAGCTCCTGTTGGCAAACAACCGCCTGTAGGCGACTTTCTGGCCGTTAGCGCTGCTCATGGCCCACATCCCTCTTGGTCAGCTTGTACGACATGGTTAACAACGTCCGCTGTTCTCGAAACCCATACTGCCCCAGCGCCTGGATGGCGGCGGTGTGGTCGGTGATGACCGTCGCCTGCACCGCCCTGACCGGCAGCCCGGCCAGCATGGTCAGCGCCCGGCTGACCAGCATCGGTTCCAGTTGGCCGCGGTGCTTGGGGTGGATGAGCAGCTTCAGGCTGTGCGCTTGCCGCCGGAAGGATGCCTCTACGCTCATCATCGCCGCCGGTTCGTCGCCCTTGAAAGCCATCAGGCGATATCTCCGCCGCCCCGCCGCCAGCTCGGCCAGCCTCCATCCCAGGCGGGTCAGCCAGTCCGGCTCATACTCCCCCACCCGCACTGGCTTGAGCCACTGCTGCACCATGGGGATGGCCCGGCTGGCCAGGTCATAGGCCCCCTCCTGGGAGGTTCCCGGCCGGTAAGGGCGTAGCTCGTAACCCGGCGCGTCGAGCATGGCTACCGGTCCGATCTCTGCCAGGTACAGCTCCATCTCGCCGGCTACTTGCTGGAACCCCAGGCCAGTGTACAAGCGCAGCGCCGCGAGGTTGTCCTTGTAGACCTGGAGCACGGCTTCCTCTGCGCCCTGCCGCTGCGCCTCAGCGAGCGCCTCTTCCATCAGCCGGCGGGCGATCCCCCTCCGGCGATACTCCTCTTGGACGACGACGTTGCAGATCACCCACCGGTAACGGTTGCCTGGACTGGGCATGAGGTTGGCATTGCCGACAACCGTGCGGCGGTCCTTTCGCGTCGAGGAAGGCTCTTCCCAGACAAAGCCGTTGTAGGTCTCGCGAAAGCTGGGATCGGCCTGCGCCCACCACCACACCAGAGGCGACAGGCGCGACATCCAGCGCATGTCGCGGAGGGCGGCCCGGCCCTGGCTGTCCATGTCCTCGCCAAAGGCCGACCCGATGAGCTGGGCGATAGCCCCCATGTCCCTTGTAGGGTCCAGTGGCCGCAGCCTGCCGCGCGCCGCCCCCTTTTCGGTTGTCGCTGTCACGACCATAGTCGATCTGATGTCCCGTGCTAGAGTTTGTCCATTATAGCACAGTCGGCCAGGATCAACAGATCGCGTGCTCATCGTTGCCTGTTCCCAGTCTGGTAAGCGGCTCGCCGAGACAACACACACCCATCCGTACCATCATTCGGTTGTTAAAGAACGTCCACATCGGTCGCCACAACCTCTGCCATCGCCGGAACTAGCGCCTGCCCCTCCCTCCTTTTCTCAGCAGCGACTCGAGTCGCTGCTGAGAAAATGGAGGAGTTATTTCAGGGCATCCAGGAGCGTCTCGGCTTCCTGGATCGTGATCTGACCCTGCTCCACCATCGTCAGGATGCTCAACCGCTCCTCGTCGAACGACGGCGCCGGCTCGGGGGCCGGTGCAGGTTGGCCGGCCCGCCAGGCTACCGTGCGAACCCTGGCGGCATGTCGCTGCTGCCGTTCCGCCTCACGCTCCGCATGGCGCTGCGCCTGTCTCTGCCGCTGCTCGGCCATGCGCTGGACCTTTTCCTGCTGGCGGGACGCTCTTTCTGACAGCCGGTCGAGCTCGCGCTGCATCTGCCCCAGCGCCCGCTCCATGGCCTCCTCGGCGTGGTGCCCGACTTTTTCCCAATCTATCGAATCTAGCTTGGCCCGCATCTGGGCCATGGCCCGTTCGATCGACTCGCTGGCCCTGCGGCTGATCGCTTCCACGTCGATGGCCCGCAGGCTCTCCTCCACCTGGCGAGAGATCTCTTCGCCCAGCGAAAAGCCAGCCGGTCCGGGCTCGTCTTCAGCCTCGTCCCACAGCTCGTCTTCGTCCTCGTGCCATGACGCGCGCCCGGGGTAACCCAGGGTGATGTTGCCGCCCGCCTCGACGGCCAGCTCAGTGCCGCCGTCGCCCAGGATGCCGCTCAGGCTCTTTTCGGTCCGCACCTCTTCTGTCAGAGCTGCGGACGACATGACTTGGCCGTCTGCCTTGAGCGTCACGCTGGCGTTGGTGTCATCCGCCAGTTTGAGCGCCGCATTGCCGCCGGTTCGGAACTGGTACGTGCAGCCGCTGCCCAGATCGCCGCTCAACACCAGGTTGCCGCCGATCCGGCCAACCTTGGCCCCGCCCAGGAGATCGCGCGCCACCAGATTGCCCACCACCTTTTCGATGGTCGCCATCCCGCCGACATCTTTCAGGACGGCGTTGCCCTGCACCTGCTGGGCGTCCACCAGCCCTTTGACATCTTTGACGATCAGCTCTCCGGTCACGTGGGCTACCTTCAGGCGGTCCAGCGCCTTTGCCCGCAGGTTCCCCTGGACGGCTTGCAGGTCCGCGCTTTCCATCGACTTGACGATCGCGTCTCCGGCGACGACCTCCACGACCTGCAGCGACGACAGGTCGCCGGCCTTCAGGTTGCCGTGCGCCTTGTCGACGACCACCTCGCCCATATTGCTGAGCCTCAGGTCGCCGTGCACCTGCTCGGCTTTGAAGGCCGCCCGCACCTCTCGGACCTTCATGCTGCCCATCGCCTGCCGGACGGTCACCGGCACGCCCTCCGGCACCCACACCTCGCACGAGGCCCGGGCCGACAGCTCCGGCCCGTTGGCCGATTCGCCGACCAGCAGATCCTCCTCCTCGTTGCTGTTCACTTGAACCTGGACATACACCTTGTCCCAGCCACTTACCTTGAGGTCGCCCGCCACTTCCAGCAGCGTGATCTGAGCGCCCTCTGCCAACGTAATCTGTTTCTCGATCATCTTTCTCTCCTACTTGCTTTTGAGTAGTTCAACTGCTGCCTGAGAAGAGATCTCCCCCCGGGCTAGCTGCTCGAGGATCACCTTGCGCTCTTCCACAGGGATCGGGGCGGGCTCTTCGACGACTTCGTAACCGAGGGCGCGGATCACTTCGATCAACCGCCCTCGAGCGGTGGGATACGAGATGGCCATCTCCTCCTGGACCCGGTTCAGCTTGCCCTCGCAGCGGATGAACGTCTCGACAAAAGCCAACTGCTCGGGAGAAAGCTGGTAGAAGCGGCCCAGGCTGAACTGCCCGTCCAGGCTCGTATCGCAGCTCCGGCAATGAAGACGGGACACGGTCAACGTATTGCCACATACCGGACAACGACCTATTACAGGGAACATACGCTTGCCTCCTTATTGGAAACTATTGTTTTTGTTAGTGGATGCTCTTTGCGGGGTAAAACGTCGGGACTTGGCCCACTGTATCATAGCGCTGCTGGAGGCGCGAGCCCCAGCGAACCAGGTTGCACCCTACCCAGCGCAGCGCTCGGCAGTGGAGGCGATCGTAGCCATACTTGGCTGTCGCCATGGGGACGAGCCACCGCTCTTCTACCAGGCCGGCGCGGCCGTTGCGGTGTGCCATCGCCACTGCCTCTGTCTCGAACCAGCTTTGCCAGAGGCCATATCTCGGATCCATGCCTGCACCTCCTACTCGGTCTGCGGATGGCAGAAATATCTCACCCATCCGTGAGATATTTTAGCATAGATCTTAAATTTTGTCAATAGGATTTAAAGATTTTTAGGTTAAAATTTCTAAATCTTTAGATCGTGTGTAATATTTTTATGGGATGGGTGAGGCTGAATCGTGAAAAACCTGCACCACCCCCGTATTTCGTAGTGTTTTGAGGTTTTTGCATACCCCCTCGACCATCAGACCTCGGGCGTCTCTGTCTCATCGCTGCCGTCCCAGCCGATGATCCACACGCACAACCCGGCCAGCAGGATGGTGGCCACGATCAGCGCCGCCCACTGCCCTGCCAGCAGGCCTACATCTTTGGCCGCCCAGATCAGGATGATCACCATCCCAACCGCCAGGACGGCCCACATCGCCAGCCGTGGATGCCGGTTTGCGAAATCTTTGAGCTTCATGCATGCCTCCTTAAATCGGGACCATGATCATCTTTTCGCGGAGCCGCTTGACCATCAGGTCCGGCTGGTCGGCGACAAACTCTTCCAGCACTTCCCGCCAGATGCGGTGCAGCTCCTGGTAGGTCTTGGCTTCGTAGCCCTGCTTGTTCAGAAAGGCGCGGACCGCCTTTGAGGTGCGCGGCGACAGGACGATGACGTTGGCTTCGCACATCAGCACGTTGACCTCCGCCTCGATGGCCGCCAGCAGGCGGCCGCCGGCCTCGGCGCGCAGCCTGGCCGGATAGACGTAGAACAGATCGGTCACCGACAGCAGGTTCTCGGTCTGCCAGGCAGCTACCCCCACCACCTGGCCTCCGCTCGCGCCGCGGACAGCCACCACGAGCCCCTTGCCGAACAGCCAGTCGAGCACCTCGGCCTCCTCCACAGGGCGTTTGCCCTGTGTGGCCTGCCGGACCAGGGCGACGATGCCCGGCACGTCGCCGCGCCTGGCCCGCCGGATCTCGATCTCGGCGCCGGCAGCGTCGCCTTGCTTGGTTCCAGTTTTCTCGATCTTGACGGTCCGCCGCGCCTGGCGTTTTTGCTCGCTCATTTGTCCTGCTCCTGTCCGTGCCACACACGGCGTTTCACCTCTGCCCAGGCAGCCTCGACCTTGAGGCGGAGGTCTGCCACGCTGCCGTCGTTGACGATGACCAGGTCGGCCAGCGCCGCTTTTTCGGCTTGAGGTGGCTGGGCATCGACCCGCAGCGCCGCCTCGGCCTCGCTCAGCGCGCGGATGGCCATCAACCTGGCTATCTGGACCTCGCGCGGGGCGGTGACCACCCACAGCGCTTCGTAACGGCGGTACATGCCGGCCTCGATCAGCTTGATCGCCTCGACCACGACCACCTGCTCGGCTGCGGCGGCGATGAGGCGGTTTACCGCGGCGACTGTGGCTGGATGCACGATCCGTTCCAGGCGCCGCAGAGCAGCCGGATCGCGAAACACGATGGCGCCCAGCTTGGCCCGGTCGATCGTGCCGTCGGCATCCGCTTCGATCAGGATGCCGGCGCCAAACGCCTCGACCACCGCGTCGTAGGCCGGACCGCCCGGCCGCATCACCGTGTGGGCGACCTGGTCGGCGTCGATGACCCGCGCCCCTAGCTCGGCCAGCATCTGCGCCACCAGGCTCTTGCCGGTGGCGATGTTGCCCGTTAGCCCGATCAGAAAGTGGCGGCGTTTCATGCGGCCATCTCTGCCCACAGGTCCAGCTTGGCCTGCAATTGAGATTGCAGCTCGGCGTACAACGTGCCCAGCTCGTGGAGGCGCATCGCCTCTTGAGCGGCTGTGGCGGCTGCAATCTCGTCCTCCAGTGACCTCAGCGCCTGCTCCAGGTGGTGGATCTCGGCTTCTGTTTCGGTCAGCCGCTGTTCGTGCGCCTCCCGCTCGCGGCGGGCGCGCTGTTCGTCACGTTTGGCCTGGCGTTGAGCTTCGAATGCCCTGTCCTTCGTCTGGCGACCCTGGGGTACTTGTTCCTGCTCGCGCACCTCGGCATACTGGGCCCACGTACCCTTGAAGACACGCAGGGATCGGCTGTCGGGCTCGATGATCCACAGTTGGCTGGCCAAGCGATCCACCAGGTACCGGTCGTGGGTCACCAGCAGGATCGTGCCGGGAAAATCGTCGAGCACACCTTCCAGCACCTCCTGGCTGGCAATGTCCAGGTGGTTGGTCGGCTCGTCGAGCAGCAGGAAGTTGGCCCGCAGCATCACCAGCTTGGCCAGGGCGACGCGGCTGCGCTCGCCGCCCGACAGGTCCCCGATCCGCTTGAACACATCGTCGCCGGTGAACAGGTAACGAGCCAGATAGGTGCGGGCTTCTCCCAACGGCAGGTTCTTGACCTCCAGGATCGTGTCGAGCACGCTCTTGTCGGGGTCGAGGTCGGTGTGAACCTGGGCATAGTAGCCGATCTTGAGGCTGGCTCCCAGCCGGGCATAGCCGGCCAGCGGTTCCTGCTGGCCCAGCACAGTCTTTAAAAAGGTCGTCTTGCCCGAACCGTTTGGCCCCAACAGCGCCACGCACTCGCCGCGGCGGAGGTCCAGGTCTGGGCAGTGAAAGAGAGGATTGGGCCTGTCGTAGCCGATGGCCAGATCCTGGGTCCACAGCACCTTGTCGCCGCTGCGGAGCGGCGTTTGCAGGCGCAGCTTGATCGTCTGCTCCTGGCGGGGCCGGTCGATCGCCTCCTCCTCTTTGAACCGTTCCAACCGCTTGAGCCGGCCCTGGGCCTGGCGGGTGCGCTCTGAGGCTATGTAGCGCTGGATATAATCCGCCTCTTTGGCGATGAACTCCTGCTGGGCGCGATATTCCTTCAGCCGCCGCTCGTAGCGCTCGGCGCGCTGACGCGCATAGTGGCTGTAATTGCCAGAGTAGACGTCGAGCCCGCCAAAGGTCAGGTCCCACACCTTGTGCACAACCCGGTCCATGAAGTAGCGATCGTGGGCCACCAGCACGACCGTCCCCTCCCAGTTATTCAGATACCCCTCCAGCCACTCGATGGCCTGCAGGTCAAGATGGTTGGTCGGCTCGTCGAGCAGCAGCAGGTCGGGCGATTCGAGGAGAAGGCGGGCCAACGTAGCCCGCGTCTTTTGCCCGCCGCTCAGATAGTCGAGCGGGACGTGGTGATCCTGGCGGGGGAAGCCGAGGCCGATCAGCACCTGTTGGGTGCGTTCCTCGTAGGTGTAACCGCCCAGGTCCTCGAACTGCTCGCGCAACGGCGCATAGGCGACCAGCGCTTCGTCGGCGCGGGCCGGGTCGGCCATCTCGGCTTCCAGATCGTGCAGGCGAGCCTCCATGGCCCGCAGCGGCTCAAAGGCGGTCATCATCTCCTGCCACAAGGTCCGATCACCTTCCAGCGTCGCCTCCTGGGGCAAAAAGCCGATGCGCAGGCCTTTGGCGCGGCGCACATGGCCGCCGGTCGGCTGGTCGAATCCAGCCAGGATGCACAGCAGCGTTGTCTTGCCGGTGCCGTTGCGGCCGACCAGGGCGATCCGGTCGCCGTGGGCCACGCTGCACGACACGTCCCAGAAGATGTCGTATGGATCGTACGACTTGGCGATCCGTTCGGCAATGATAATAGACATAAACCTGATCTCCGAATGGGCTGATTATACCACATCGCCCTGTGGCCGGCCAATTCAGGCCAGGACAAGTCCGTAACTTGTCCCATGGGGGCGTGTTACAATGGTTGCAAAGCGACAGACTGCGGAGGGCGCGGGCAAAGAGCAGGTCCTGGCCGACGCCGAAGCCTGGCCGGAGACCCGTTTGTAGGAAATACTGCCAATTTGCCTTTCTGGGCATTGTGTGATATAGTCAGGGTGCAATCTACCCTGGAGAAAAGGAGATCCTCATGGATGAGCTGATCAAGCTGGTGACGAGCAAAGCCGGCATCTCGGAGGCCCAGGCCAAGCAGGCGATCGAGACGGTCATGGGTTTTCTGAAGGACAAACTGCCAGGACCGCTGGCCGGCCAGATCGACGGCCTGCTCAAAGGCAACTTGGGCGACGTGACCAAGGGCTTGGGCGGACTGCTCAAGAAGTAGGATTATCAGCAGAGTCACTTAACCTCGCCTCGGCATGGATGTAAGAGCTGCAAAGCTCATCGAGGTGAGTGAAACGAAGGGTCTTCAAAGACTAGCCGAAGGGCTACGGGGCCGAGAAGACCACCAACCCTATCACTTTGGAGGTGAAAGATGAAGCTCAGCGCACCCAGGTTCTACACATTCGTGATCGCCGTTCTGCTGGCCGTAGTCGGCTTTATCATCCAGCTCGTGGCCCCTGAGTTTTTGTTCAAGGGTTTCGGGTTCTGGCTGCTCGTGGTCGGCTTTGTGCTTTTGGCCATCGGCAATCTGTTCGAGGGCATATAACAGGTCGAGGGGGTGCAAGCCAGCGGTTGGTTGGCTCCGCAACAATGCCGGCTTGTACCCCCTGCAACATCTCCAACTGTGGTTGATAGTTGCTGATTGTCATTTTCCGGCTCTGCCAGGTTATGCATGAACTGCCTGTCTTGGCATACGCGCTAGTCACCCTGTCCCAAATCACCTCCATTTGGTCGATCTTTTCAGGAATGCTCCATCCCCTTGGCAACCTGGCCTAGCCTGGCTACCTTCCTTGGAATCTGCTTCATTTATGTGGGAGGATGAGTTCCATGCCCCAACCTGCACATCTCGATCCGTCTGCTTATAGCGCCGACGGCGGGCCATGGGGTGTGCTGCTAATCCACGGCTTTACCGGGTCGGTAGCCGAAACGCGGCCGATGGGCGAGTACCTGGCGGCCCGCGGCCTGACGGTTCGCTGCCCGTTGCTGCCCGGCCACGGCACCTCGCCGCTGGACCTGACCCGCATCCGCTGGCAGGCGTGGGCCGAGACGGTGGAATCGGCGCTCGACGAGCTGCAAGGCCGCTGCCAGGCTGTCTTTGTCGGCGGGCTGTCGTTGGGATCGCTGCTGACCCTGTGGCTGGGGGCCAGGCGCCCAGAGATCCCCGGGCTGATTGTGATGGCCCCAGCGATCAAGGTCCAGGACCGGCGGATGCCGCTGACCCTTGGCCTCCGCTACCTGATCAGGTACAACCCCAAGGGCGGCATGGGTGATAGTGACCTGGGCGATCCGCAGGCCGCCGACCGTATCTGGTGCTACGACGACACGCCGCTGTGGGGCGCCTCTGAGGTCTACCTGCTACAGCGCCAGGTGCGCAGGCTGCTGCCGCGCATCGGCCAGCCGGTGCTGATCTTCCAAGGGCGGCGTGACAAGCACCTGGACCCGCAGGCGGCGCAGATCGTCCATGACAAGGTGGCTTCGACCGACAAAACGCTGGTCTGGCTGGAGAACTCGGGCCACAACGTGTTGGCCGACGGCGAGCGCGAGGCGCTTTGGGCGCAGAGCCACGATTGGATACTGGCCAGGCTGCCGCTTTAGGCCAGAGATCGGATGCCGGGGATAGCCCAGTGGTCGACCAGTATTGTCCGGCCTGCGGCCAGCGGCTGGCAGAGCAGGTAATAGACGACCATCTGAGGCAGGTGTGCCCGGCCTGTGACCGGATCCACTGGCGCAATGCCAAGCCGTGCGCCGGGGCGCTGATCGTGCGCAACGGCAAAGTGCTGCTCGTGCGCCGCGCCGTCGAGCCGTTCCAGGGTTATTGGGACATCCCCGGCGGGTTCTGCGAGGCCGACGAGCACCCGGCCGACGCCGCCATCCGCGAAGTGCGCGAGGAGACCGGCCTCGAGATCGAGCTGACCTGCTTTCTGGGCATGTGGGTCGACGACTATGAGGGGCGCACAACCCTCAATGTCCACTACCTGGCCCGGCCGTTGAGCCGGCGCCTTACGCTTGGCAGCGACGCCGACGGGGCGGCCTGGTTCGCGCCCGACGCGCTGCCCGAGCGCATTGCCTTTGACAACGGTCTGCGCGCGCTAATCGCCTGGGCTGGCGGCGATCCCGCACCGGTTCACCTGCGCGGCAAGCGATAGGTGGTTGTCGATGGCCTTCCGCTCATACCCCTACCAGGGCCAAATCGATACAGAGCGGATGAGGGAACTGCTGGCCTCGATGCGGGCCGGCGGCGGCCATAGCTGCTGGCACGTGGGCGACCTGGTGTGGCGGCTGTTCCTCCAATCGCTGTGGCACGATCTGGGGCAGACCTTCCGTTTGTGGGATGATGCGAGCGGTCAACTGGCTGGCTTTGCCGTCTGGATGCCCTCCCGTTACCGGGCAGGTTTTATCTCTTTTGAACTCCAGGTTTGCCCCAGGCTGCGTAGCTGTGGCCTGGAAGAGGAGATGCTGAGCTGGGTGGAGGCACAGTGCCCTCAGAAACCGGCAGCCTGTCACCTGGTCACAGACGTCGGGGTCTATGAGGACGATCAGGGCCAGATCGCAGCTCTGGAACGGCGCGGCTTTCGGCGGATGGATGACGAAGGGGTGCTCTTCATCTACCCCCTCGACGAGCCGGTAGCTGAGCCGTCGCTGCCGGACGGGCTCGTGGCGCGCCCGGTGGCCGGCGAGCAGGAGGCCGCAGCGCGGGCCGCTGCCCATCGCGATGCCTTTGACTCGACGCGGGTGACCGACGAGGCCTACCTGCGCCTGATGCGGACGCCGGGCTATGACCGCGACCTGGATATGGTAGCCGCCGCGCCGGACGGCACGATAGCGGCCTTTTGTCTTGGCTGGCTGGACCCCGCCAACCGTGTGGGCGAGTTCGAGCCGGTCGGGACACGGCAGGCCTTCCGGCGGCAGGGGCTGGGCCAGGCGGTGGCGCTGGCCGGCCTGCGGCGCATGCAGGCTCGCGGCGCCGAGAGCGTCGTCGTCGGGCCGGTGGATGCGGCCGAAGAGGCGGCCATGCGGATGTATCAATCGGCCGGGTTCCGGCCTATCTATCGGACCTACGGGTATGCCAGGGAGATATAGTACAGGATCATGGACACAAATTACTCCATGACGGTTGAGGAAAGCCCCGACCCCGCCGACGTCCAGTTTGTGCGGGCGCAGCTCACTGCATTCAACCGCGCACGGGCAGCCGACGATCAGTTTTGGCCGCTGGTGATCCTGGTCCGTGACGCCAGTGGGCAGATCGCCGGTGGGTTGGTGGGCGGTACCTATTGGGGTTGGCTGCATACCGAGGTCCTGTGGGTCGAAGAAGGCTTGCGCGGCCAAGGGTACGGTCGATCGCTATTGGCCGCCGCCGAGGCAGAAGCGGTCCGGCGCGGCTGCTGTTACGCCCATCTCGACACGATGAGCTTCCAAGGTTTGCAGTTCTATGAGAAGCAGGGCTATTTCATCTTTGGCGAGTTGGAGGATATGCCGGCCGGGAGCGGGCATCGCCGCCATTTACTGAAAGAGCGCTTGGCGCCAGGCCAGGATTAAGGTCAGCGGCGCAGAAAGCGCCGCTCGATCTCCTCGACGGTCAGCCTGAACAATGCCGGGCGGCCATGAGGACAGGTGGCGGGTGACCAGGCGGCCAGCAGCTCGTCCAGCAGGGCCTGCTGCTGCTCCAAGCTCAACCGGTCGCCGGCTTTGACTGCGGCGTGGCAGGCGGCTCTGGACGCCAGCTTCTCGCGCAGCGCATCGGGGTCGAGGTCACGGTTCGCGGCCAGCTCGGCCAGGAGGCCGGCCAGCAGGGACGGCGCGTCCTGGCCGGCCAGCGAGGCAGGCAGCGCCCGCAGCAGGAAGCTGTTCGCGCCGAACGGCTCAACTTCCAGTCCCAGATCGGCCAAGACGCCCAGGTAACCGGCCAGAAGCTCCGCCTCGCGGGGCGTCAGGTCTATGCGGGCCGGCGGGGACAGCCGCACCGGTTCTTCTCCGGCCAGCAGCCGCTCGGTCAGCACTGCCTCGTGGGCAGCGTGCTGGTCGACGATGATCAGCTCGTCGAAAGCGCGAGCCACAATGTAGGTGTTGCGCACCTGGCCCATCGTTTCGACCTTCTGGGCAACCTCGTAGGCGACGATCCCCTCGGCCATGGCGGCCGGCGCAGTGGGCGTTTCGGGGAAGGGCCAGCCGGGCGTCCCCCACATCTCCTGGACTGGAAAAGGGCTCAGCGCCGCGCTCACCGCCTGGCTGAGCGCCTGGTAGACGGCCCTCTCCTGGGCAAATCGCACCTCGGCCTTGCGGGGATGGACGTTTATGTCCACCAGCGCCGGGTCCAGCTCGAGGTAGACGACGGCCAGCGGCGACCGGCCCGGCGGCAGGCGACCGGCGTAGGGGCGCTCGAGCATGACCGCCAGCAGGCCGGAGCGGATCGGGCGGCGGTTGAGGTAGAAGTACTGCCCGTCGCGCCGGCTCCTGCCGACCGCCGGGCTGCTGGCATAGCCGCCGACCCGCAGATCGCCGGCCTCCCAGGCAATGGGCAGCATCTCTGCTGCGGCCTCGCGGCCCAGGGCAAGGCCCAGCCGCTCCAGTGCAGTGGCTGGCGGTGCAACCAGCCGCTCGCGCCCGTCTGCGGTCAGCTTGAAAGCTACTTCCGGGTAGGCCAGGGCATAGCGGGTGACCGTCTCCTGGCAAAGCTCAGCCTCGCGCAGTGGTGACTTGAGAAACTTGCGGCGGGCGGGGGTGTTGTAGAACAGGTCGCTGACGGCGACGCTGCAGCCGGCCGGGCTGGCCGCCGGCTCGACCGCCACCTGGCCATAGCGGGCGGTGACGCGCGTGCCCTCCAGCTCGGCGGCGGTGCGGGCCAGGATTGTCAGACGGGCTACGGCGGCGATGGCCGCCAGCGCCTCGCCACGAAAGCCCAGGGTGCGGAGGGCGCTCAGATCGGCCAAGGTGCGGATCTTGCTGGTGCTGAACCGCTCCAGGGCCAGCGGCACGTCGGCGCGGGACATACCGCAGCCGTTGTCCGAGACGCGCACCAGGCTGAGGCCGCCGCCCGCTATCTCGACGCTGATCGCCGCTGCACCGGCATCCAGCGCATTTTCGACCAGCTCCTTGACCACCGAAGCTGGGCGCTCGATCACCTCGCCAGCGGCGATGGAGGCAGCCACTTGTGGCGGCAGGACGTGAATGACACTCATCGCAAGGCCCTAGACCAGGTGCCAGTGTACCGCAGGGGTGAGGATTTGTCAATCTGCCCGGCCTGTGCTTGAAACCTTCTGCCAGGGGTTGCGTATTGGGATGTGATAAATGTCGGAAGGAGTGGTGAAAGATGAGCGAAGAACAAACGACACCAAAGGCTGAGGAACAGCCACCGTGTGTGGAAGAGCTCAAGGTGCAGGGCAAGGATCTGCAGAAGGCGATCGACGACATCGTCCGCGAGGGGACTGTCAGGCGGGTTGTCGTCACCCGCAACGACCGCATGCTGTTGAACATCCCGCTGGCTGTGGGGGTAGCCGGCGGCGCGGTGCTGGCCTTTTACATGCCGTTCATCACGGCCATCGCGGCGGGCGCGGCGCTGCTTGGCGGCTGCATGGTGCGGATCGAGCGTGACGAGCCTCCTGCCGTATCGTAGACGGGGCGAAAATGAAAGGCCCGGTTCCATTATGGGACTGGGCCTTTCATTTATGAGCCTTTCAGCCTTGCCTGCCATTCATTCAATGCTATGAGCGCTTGGACTGGGGTCATGTTGGCGATGTCCAGCCGATAAAGGTCGCGCAGGACCGCCCAGGCGACCTCATCATCGCCGGGGAGGAGCAGTCCTTCACCCACCTCGCGCGCAACCTTCACAGCCCTGTGCGTTTCTGTTTCCCCTGTCCGCCCGCCGCTTTCCAGGCGGGTCATAACCTCTTCCGCCTGGGCCACCACCCGCTCCGGCAGGCCGGCCAGCCGGGCAACGTGAAGACCGTAGCTCTTGTCGGCGCTGCCCGGCACCAGCCGCCGTAGAAAGATGACCTCCTCGTCCTGCTCGGCGACGGCCAGGTTATAGTTGCGGGCGGCTGGCAGGTGCGACGGCAGCTCGGTCAGCTCGTGAAAGTGGGTGGCCAGCAGGGTTCGGGCGCCGACCTGGTCGTGCAGCTCGGCGGCAACGGCCCAGGCCAGGCTCATGCCATCGTAGGTCGAAGTGCCGCGCCCGACCTCGTCCAGGACCACCAGGCTGCGGGGAGTGGCCTGGGCCAGGATGTGGGCCACCTCGGCCATCTCGACCAGGAAGGTGCTCCGCCCCTGGGCGATGTCGTCGGCCGCGCCGACGCGGGCAAAGATGCGGTCGGCCAGGCCAATGCGAGCTGCCCGGGCAGGCACCAAGCTGCCGATGTGGGCCATGAGCACGATGAGCGCCACCTGGCGGACCAGGACGCTCTTGCCGGCCATGTTCGGGCCGGTGATGAGCAGCAATCGCTCGTCGGCGCTGAGGTGGGTGTCGTTAGGCACGAACGGCTCACCGCCGGGCATCGCTTGCTCGACGACGGGGTGACGCCCGTCGCGGATGTCGATCACATTCCCATCGTCCACTTCAGGCCGGATATAGCCGTACCGGGCGGCGGACTCGGCCAGGGCGGCCAGCGCGTCGAGCTGGGCCAGGACACGGCCGGCGGCCAACAGCCGGTCGGACTCGGCCGCGACCCGGTGCCGCAGATCGACGAATAGGTCATATTCCAGGTCGTTGGCCCGGTCGGCGGCGGCCAGGATCTCGATCTGGCGCGCCTTGAGCTCGGGCGTGATAAAACGCTCGGCATTGCTGACGGTCGCCCGCCGCTCATAGTCGGGTGGGACCTTGGCCAGGTGGCTCTTGGTCACCTCGAGAAAAAAGCCGAACACCTCGTTGTACTTGACCCGCAGATTGGGGATGCCGGTCCGCTCGCGCTCCCTGGCCTCAAGGCTGGCCAGCCAGTCACGGCCGTCGGCGGCGATGCGGCGCTCGGCGTCCAGCCCGGCGTGGTAGCCGGAGCGGATCAACCCGCCGTCATGGAGGAGGATCGCTGGGTTGTCGACGATGGCCCGGCCGATGAGCGCCGTCACGTCGGACAGCTCGTCCAGGCTGGCATCCAAGGCGCGCAGCCGCGCTGAGCAAGCGGCGGCCAGCAGGGCTTTGACTTGGGGGATGCGGGCCAGGGAGCGGCGCAGGGCCAGCAG
>JAFGOG010000168.1 GCA_016926595.1 Anaerolineae bacterium | reverse complement strand
TGCCGCCCGGCACGCCGGTCTATGCCCAGGCCGATTCGGCCGACGCCGGCACGACCTACGGCGCCATACGAGAGCTCGACGAGATCCGGGGCCTGCCTTACAACAACATCCTGGGGCCGGTCTACTCCGCCCCAGGCCGGGGCCTGACGCCGAAAGACCTGCCCCTGAGCAGAGCAAAGAAACACAGCCTATCGCGCTTGCCAAAGCGGTAGACACAGCAAACAACAGGCGATGGAGGGATATAAACGGATGGGACCTGTGCACAAGATCACGCGGTTAGACGGCTGGATGGCCTTGATCATCATCGCCGTAGCAATGGCTGTCATTTTACTGTCATCCATGCCGGCGGCGCAAGCGGCGAGTGCAGACCTGCCACCCCGCCCGACGCGGACGCCAACACCAACCCCAACGCCCGGCCCTCAGCCAACCCTTGCGCCCCCGCCCTTGCCTGAAGCCCTGCCGGCGGAAAGCAAAACACCCGACAGGGCGTTGGTCATACTGCACATCCAGTTTGCTCCTCCGTTTACAGCGGCGGCGGCCTCACAGCTATGGACAACTGTCCAATGGCAGGACAGTTCTGGTAGCTGGCACGCCGTCGAAGGTTGGCAGGGGCTCCCGGATCAGGTCGTCGGCAGTACGGCGACGAAAGCATGGTGGCTATCCGCAAGCCTGCTCGGTCAAGGGCCGTTTCGCTGGGCCGTCTTTGAAAACTCCACAGGCCAACGGCTTGTTACCAGCGCGCCGTTCTCCTTGCCCTCTCGCGCCGGCGAGACACTAGAGATAGAGGTGATGCTCACACCGTAGTGTTTTGAGGTTTTTGAGCACCTACACCGGAAACTCGAGTCTCAGGCCTGGAGTCGCTCGTAGAGCTGGCGGTGCAGCGGCACCCCCTCTAGGAAGCCACGTCGTATGGCTTCGTCGCCGATGTGCTCCGCTCGCTCCTGCACCAGCCTATCAGCTGCGGCCAGCATCTCCCTTGTCCGATCCGGCTGGCCAGTGGCCTGGAATAGATCGGCAGCAGTCAGATAAACCCTGACCGGGTACTCTATGCCCTCCACGCCACGCTCTGCGATGCCGCCCAGCGCCTGTTCCACGTGGGATGCAGCCAGGTCTATCCGACCTTGCTTCAGGGCCACACGAGCTAGACCTGCCTCGTCGTCCACCGCGCAAGCCAACTGGCCGATCTCACGCCGCAACTGCAGAGCTTGCTCGTAAGCAGCCGCAGCGGCTTCCACATCTCCAAGACCCTCCAGCGCAAGCGCCAGGTGGTTCAGGGCATAGCCTTCCCCACGCCGGTCGCCGATGGCCCGCTTGATGGTCAACGCCTCCTCGGCGTAGCGCTGGGCCGCCTGGTAGTTGCCTTGATCGTGGAGGACCAATGCAAGGTTATTCAAAGCGCCCGACTCACTTTGCCGGTCGCCCGTGGTCTGGCATAGGGCCAGCGAACGTTCGTAATAATGACGGGTGGCAGCAAGGTCGCCGAGCTGATGGCTGATGCCGGCCAGGTTACTCAGGGCGGTTGCTTCGCCCCGCCGGTCACCGATCGTCTGATAGATGGTCAGCGCCTGCTCGCTGTACACCCGGCCCGGGATCAGGTCGCGCTGGCTGCCGCAGGCCGCCACCAGGTTGCCCAGCGTCATCGCCTCGTTGCGCCGCTGCCCCTGGGCGCGGTGCAAGGTCAAGGCCTCTTCCCAATAGGTTCGCGCACCCTGCAGATCGCCCTTGAAGAACCGGACGTTGCCCAGCGATTGCAGGCTGTTACCCATCCCCCGCTGGTAATCATGCTGCTGCGACAGGGCCAGCGCCTCCAGTAGGTGCTGCTCCGCCTGGTCAAATGTCCCCTGCCGCCACAGGGCGCGCGCCTGGGCGACCATCCCGTCAATCTTCTTTGGCAGATCGCCAGCCTGCTCACTGCACTGGATAGCCCTGCCCGCCGCGCCAAATGCCGCCGGAAAGTCGCTGACAGCGTCGTAGTAGGCCGCATAACGCAGGGCCACCTCCCCACAGCAGCGTACATCGTCCATTCCCTCGGCCAAGGCTGTCAAGCGTTCCAGGTCTGTGGCTTGGGCCTGCCGGTTGCCGAGCAGCTTGTAAGCGCCTTCCCGCCCCGACAACAACACATACTCCTGTTTGCACGCCTCGACCGGCTCCTGTTCCACCGTCTGAAGCAGATCGAGCGCCCGGCTGAAGAACCTGACCGCCTCGCCGTTGGCATACTGCGCCGCTGCCTGATCGCCCGCCTGCCACAGGTAGGCGAGTGCCTCATCCGTCCGCCCGGCCTTTTCGAGATGCTCGGCGATCAGTCCGGTGTACTCGCTGGTCCGCTCGCGGCTCTGCTCCATCAGCCAATCGGCCACTAGGGCATGATACCCCCGCCGCACCTTCTTCAGGATGCTCTCGTAAGCTACTTCGCGGAGCGCTGCGTGTCTAAAGATGAATTCCTGGGCTCCTGCAAACGCCGACGTCTCTTTATGATCGACCATCTCGCGGCTGCGCAGAGCCGACAGAACAACCGGGACATCCTCTTCCCCCAACCCCTCGCCGGTCGCCTGGCCGATGCGGACGACGACCAGGTCCCAGAAGGTTCGCCCCACGACGGCGGCCTGTTGCAGAATGGCGCGCTGATCCATCGGCAAGCTGTCGAGCCGGGCCTGGAGCACACCGGTCAACGTGGGCGGCACGCGCAGATCGGCCAGCCTGGACTGCTCCACATGCCATGGGCCTCGCCCATCATCCCCATAGAGATCTCCTGCAGGGGACTTGACGATCACTCCCTCTTCGATCATCACCTTGATCAACTCTTCGACATAAAGCGGGTTACCGTCAGCTCCAGACACCACCGCATCGCGCAATGAGGTGGGCACCTCTCCCACCCGCTGCAGGATCTCTGCAACCAACCGGCGGCTGTCCATTGTGGATAGGGGGTGGAGCTCCAACCGGGCGTGGAAGGTCTGGCCTTCGCCCCAATGCAGCCGGCGGTCGTGCAGGGTCGGACGGGCTAGGCAGACGAACAGAAATGGCGCGTGGTCACGCGCTCCTAGAGTTCCAGCCAGATGGTTAATCACATCAAGTGAGCTATCGTCAGCCCATTGAATATCCTCGAGCAAGATGACCACGGTAGCCAGCGCCGCTGCGGCCCGGAACAGGTCATCTAGATAGATCAACGCCCGATCGCGGAGCTGCTTGGCATCGTCAAGAACACCTTGCAAGTGAGGACTGGCGCTGAAATCAAACCCCAACAGTTGCCCGATCAGATGGGCTTTCATCTGACCCTGCCCATCGGTCCCCAACCACTCACCCAGACCACGCTCCAGTTTGTCCCGCACCACTCGCGCGGGATCACTGTCCTGAATGTCGAAACGCAGCACAAATAGGTCCCGCAGCAGAGCATAGGGCACGTTTTGCAGCTCGGGGCCAGCCCGCCCTCGAAAATAGCGGATCGGCTGGGGTATCTGCTCCACCCAACCCTCGAACTCGTACAACAGGCGCGTTTTGCCCACTCCAGACTCACCGACAACAGTCACCATCTGCCGCTCGCCGTCCTCGTGCGCGAGCAAAAAGGCATCCTGGAGCCGCTTCAGCTCGCCCTCGCGGCCGATCATGCGTGTCTCGATGCCCTCCACGCCGCGCGTCGCCAGGTGGAAAGCGCGCGGCTTGGCCCGCTGTACTACATACACCTGAACCGGTTCGGCCTTCCCTTTGACAGTCACCGGCTCCAAGGCCTGCACCTCGAACAGCCCACGCACCTGGAGATAGGTATCGCGCGAGATTAGAATGCCGCCCACCGGCGCGCTCTGCTCCATCCGCGCAGCCAGGTTGATGGCGTCGCCCATGGCCGTATACTCGACCCGCAGGTCAGATCCCACCTCTCCGACCACCACCAGCCCGGTATTGATTCCCACTCGCACATTAAAACCAGAGATGCTGCGCTCCTGCTCCAAGCGCGCCGCGTACTCTTTTGCCCCAGCCACGATCTCCAATGCCGCCCGGATGGCCCGTTCCGGATCGTCCTCGTGGGCCAGCGGCGCGCCAAAGAAGGCCAGGATAGCGTCACCCATCAGCCGCGCTAGAGTTCCCTCGTGCTTGTACACCGGCGGAATCAGTACTTCAAACGCCCCGTTCATGATCTCCATGACATCTTCAGGATCCAG
This sequence comes from Anaerolineae bacterium, assembly GCA_016926595.1. The sequence continues at coordinate 24,537 of JAFGOG010000168.1, read as the reverse complement.
CTTTTCGGCCATGGAGGTTGAGCCCCTGACGTCCGAAAAGAGAATGGTGACCATCCGCCGCTCGCTGCCGGCCTTGCCCCGCGTAGCCAGCAGCCGCTCAGCGAACTCTTTGGGTATCAAACGCTTGAGCGCTTCAGCCAGCGCTGCGTCGGTAGGGGGTAGCGCGGCAGGAGTAGGAGCAGGTGGAAGTGTAGGCGCAGGCGCCTCTATCCTGGCGCCACATTCGAAGCAGAATTTGGCCTGAGGCGGCAACGCCGCCCCACACTGGGGGCACACCGCCTGGAGCTTGGCCCCGCATTCCAGGCAAAACTTGGCCTGGTCAGGGTTCTCGGCTTGGCATTGTGGACACTGCATACGGGTCTCCTGCTGCTATGCTAAATGGTCGCCATTCTGGCCTGTAGCCAGTATAACATGCTCTCGGTCAGCTGTCAAAGGCGATTGTCCAAAACCCCCAATCGCCAGACTTTGAAGCTGATCGGGCAGATCATCCTTCTCGAAGGCATGCCGATCGTCAGCAATCTGAAAGAGATGCACATTGAGAGCGACGTCAAGGCCCAGCTGGACAACGACCTGGTAGCCGAGCAGGTTGCAGCAAAGGGGTACAACGACAGCGACTGGAGTTGCTATTGCGAGATTCCCACCATGGCTCGCACTTCTACCTCTGCCTGGCCTGTTGGCGGCAGAGGTATGATTTGGCCTGTGATAGGCTTGCCGTCCACCACAAGCGAGACACTATTACCCGGGCCAACGCGCTCAACAGAAATGTAATAGGTCGCGCCACGGTAGGCACGCTGGACCTTGAAGCCTGACCAGTTGGCCGGCATAACGGGGGCAATCTCCAGGCCGGTTAGGGTAGGACGAATGCCCAGGATCCACTGAGTGATGGCGACATAGTTCCACGCCGCTGCGCCGGTCAGCCAGGAATTCTTGGCCTCACCCGGGGTTGACGCGTCACGCCCGGCGATCATCTGGGCATAGACATAGGGCTCGCAGCGGTGCACATCGCCGATCGCCTCCCGTGCAGACGGGTTGATGCGAATGTAATAGTCGTGCGCTTGATCGCCGCGCCCGACTATTGCCTCGGCGATCATGATCCACGGGTTGGTATGACAAAAGACACTGGCATTCTCTTTATAGCCAGGTGGATAGGAAGAGATTTCGCCTAATTGCAGGTAGTATTGGGAGTAGGCCGGCTGTAGGAGAACGATGCCATCCGGCGTGGCTAGTTTGTCTTTGACTGCTGCCAGCGCCTTTTCTACCCGCCCATCGTGCAGCCCCATGCGGGCCATGGCGCAGATGCCCTGCGGCTCGATGAAGATCTGGCCCTCCACACACCCGTGCGACCCCACTTTTTGACCCAGGTCATCATAGGCTCGCAGAAACCAGTTACCATCCCAGCCGTGCTGCAGCAGCGCGGCCTCCATCCTGGCAGCCTCGTCGCTGTAGCGCCGCGCCTCCTCTTCCAAGCCACGCCATTGGGCGATGGCGGCCAGTTCCCGCGCCGCCAACACGAACAGCCCGCCGATCAGGACCGACTCAGCCACCTTTCCATCCCGGTGGGCGGCTGTCTGGAAAGATTCGCCGGGTGCGCTGGAAAAGGTATTGAGGTTCAGACAGTCGTTCCAGTCAGCACGGCCGATCAGCGGCAGGCCGTGTGGCCCCAGCCGTTCTAGCGTATAGCGCAGGCTACGCTTCAAGTGCTCATACAGCGGCTGCTCCGATCCGGGCCGGTGATCGTACGGGACCGACGCATTCAGAATGTCTTCGTCGCCGGTCTCTTTTAGATAAGCAGCTACACCCAGAACCAGCCACAGTGGATCGTCGTTAAAGCCGGTGCCGACCTGATCGTTGCCGCGCTTGGTGAGAGGTTGATACTGGTGGTATGCGCCGCCGCTGTCCAACTGCGTGGCCGCCAGGTCCAGAATCCGCTCACGGGCCCGCGCCGGCACCATGTGAACAAACCCCAGCAGATCCTGGGCCGAGTCGCGAAAACCCATTCCCCGCCCCATGCCCGACTCAAAGTAGGAAGCCGACCGGGACAGGTTGAAGGTGACCATGCACTGGTAGGCATTCCAGATGTTGACCATGCGATCGGTGTGAAAGTCTGGCGTCTCGACATGAAAGATCCTGAGCAGACCGTCCCAATGGCTGCGCAGTGCAGCAAAGGCCGATTCCACATTCTCTTGCAGCAGGTACCTGGCGATAACCGGCCGGACTGTCCGTTTGTCGATCGTCTGTGAGCCCGGGGGATCGAATTTCTGTCCGTCGGGGTTCTCGTGATAACCCAACAGGAAGATGATCTGGCACGTCTCGCCAGGCCCGAGCTCGAGCCAAAGATGATGGGAACCGATGGGAGCCCAGCCGTGGGCCACCGAATTGAACGATTGGCCGCGCTCCACCGCCGCCGGCCTGTCCCAGGCCCGGTATGATCCCAGGAACAGGTCGCGCTGCGTATCAAAGCCGACCAACGGCTCTGAGCAGGCAAAAAAAGCGAAATGGTTGCGGCGCTCGCGGTATTCGGTCTTGTGATAGATTACACTGCCATCTATCTCCACTTCGCCGATATTGAGATTGCGCTGAAAGTTGGCGGCATCGTCCTGCGCATCCCACAAGCAGAACTCGACTCCGGTAAATACCGACATCCTGGCTGGACCCTCCCGGAGATTGGTCAGGCTCATCTGCCAGATTTCCAGGCTCTCAGCAAGCGGAACAAAGTACCGGATCCCGGCCTTGATCCCGCAGTAGGTAGAGCCAATGACCGTGTATCCCAGGCCATGGCGGCAGGTGTAGTTTTCCAGATCGTGACGTGTAGGCTGCCAGGTGGGGGACCAGAACTCGCCGCCGTCGTCGTCCCGCAGATAGATATAGCGCCCACCGCAGTCGAGCGGGACATTGTTATAGCGGTAGCGTGTGATCCGCCGCAGCCGTGCGTCACGATAAAAAGAGTACCCACCGGCGGTATTGGAAATAAGGCCGAAATAGGCCTCACTGCCCAGGTAGTTGATCCAGGGCAGCGGTGTATCGGGCCGGGTGATCACATACTCGCGATTCGCATCATCAAAGAAACCGTAGCTCGCCATAGGCACTCCCAATCTGAAACCACGCAGCTAACTCCCTCCGAGGTAGGGAAGAAGATTGAAAATTAACGCCTATCCCATCACAACCTCGACTTTGTGAACCCTGCCTGCCAGGATCGGCACCAGGTTACCCTGGATTGGCTGCCCGTCGACCCTGATTGACCTGACCCCTTTGCTTACATGATCTGGATTTCTGACCTCGATCTGGTAGACAACTCCTCGAAATCGACGGACCAGCTTGAAACCATCCCAACATCCAGGGATGCACGGATCTACTTGCAGCCCGTCATGGGCCGGCATGATGCCCAGGATATACTGAGTAGTCGCCTGGTAAGCCCACGACGCAGTGCCGGTCAACCAGCTATTGCGGGCCAGTCCAAACTGGGGGTGCTCGTCGCTCAGCACGTTCTGCGGATAGACATAGGGCTCGCACTCGAACTCGTCGATCCTGTCGTTCTTGGCGACCGGGTTGATCTCATCGTAATACGCAAAAGCGCGCTCCCCATTACCAAGCAGAGTTTCGGCCATGATGACCCATGGGTTGGCATGGAGAAAGATCCCGCCGTTTTCTTTCGCGCCAGGCGGATAGGTGGTGATCCCACCCCGGATCGGATCCCAGCCGTTGAATCCGGGCACGCTCAGCTTGATGCCATTTCGCGTGTTGAGCCAGCGGTAGACCGAGTCGAGGGCCTGCCTCGCCCGGTCGGGTGTGGCGAAACCGGCAATCACCGGCCATGATTGGCCGTTGACATAGATCTGCCCATACCTATTTGCCTTGGAGCCCAAGGGGCTGCCATCGGCGTCGAAATAGCGTACGTACCACTCGCCGTCCCACGCCTGATCGTTGACCCTGGCCTTCATCGCTGCATAGTAGCCTGCATAGCGGTCGGCTGCCGCCGGGTCGCCCATGTGGCGGGCGAGATCGATCATTTCAAGCAGAGCCTTGCCGTATAGGTGAGCAACGAACAGTGACTCACCGCCGGGCCTCAAGTTCACAGTGTCATTCCAGTCGGCAAAGCCAAGCAGCGGCAGGCCATGGGCCCCGACGTTGGCCGTAGTGAACTCGACCGCTCGGCGCATGTGATCCAAAACGGTGCCCGCCTCCACAGGGTGACCAGCTCGATCCTTCTCATAATAAGGCACCAACTTGTCCAGAAAGGCCAAGTCACCGGTCTCCTTGAGGTAGGCAGCGATTGCCAGGACGATCCACAGGTGATCATCGCCGTAATAGTCAGGCGCTCCTTCTATTTCCTTAGAATCGCCAGCATTGGCGATCATGGTCAGCGGGTTGAACTGGTGAAAGGCCGAGCCGTTCCTCCTCTGCACCGACAGCAGCAGTTCGATGAGCGCCCGGGCCTCAGTAGGGGCGTGGGCCATAACCCCCATCACATCCTGCGCGGTGTCCCGGAAGCCTATACCCCTTGCCCCAAAGCCAAGCTGGTAAAGTGACAGATACCTCGACCAGTTTTGCGTAACGTGGCATTGGCGGGGATTGTAGACGTTCAGCATCCGGTTCATATTGACGTCGGGCGTCTCTACCTGTATGGCAGACAGATAGCCACTCCAAAAGCGAGCCATCCTATCAAAAGCGGCATCCACTTTGAGCCCGTCACGGTAGCGGCGGATCAGCGGCAGGGCCGCTGCAACGCTCACCTCCTGACCCAATTGGGTAATCAATCGCCTGGTCTCGCCAGGTTGGATCACACCCAAATGATGAAGCAAAGCCGCGATGTTGTCCCCACGGTGCGCTTCGTAATTGCTCAACTCTGTTGTCTGCCCCTCGAAAAGGATATCTGTTAGCCGAAGCGGACTGGCCCAAGTACCATATTCACGATCGCCCAGGAACCTGGCCCGGTCGGTCTCGAAGGAGGAAGACGGCAGGTTGGAGGTAAAGTAGTTGATCGCAATGCCGCGACGCATGAATGGGTATTGGATCAAGATCTTGATACCGCCCTTGCCATCGCGCACCCGGCTCTGCATTGTCTGCGGCACCCAGTCGGCGTTCGTAAGCTGCTTGAGGGCATCAGGATGGGTATACTCTACCACCGGGATGGCATCCAGCTCGATGGGCTGGTCGCTGAGGTTGGTGATTTTGTAGTCGCGTATCACCCGGCTGTCATCGAGCGGGACAAAGATCGTGACATCAGTTCTGATCCCATAGAACTCGGAGATAATCCGGATATACCCCAGCCCGATGTGACATTCGTAACGCTCGTAGTGATCCAGCGTGGGCACAAAGTAGGGAGAAAAGACCTTGTATCGATCACCGGCTCTGAATCGCAGATACAGAGTTTCGCCCTTGAATTCTGAGCCTGGAAGCTGGGGGATATACTTGGTGATGCGGTTCAAAGCCGGATCGCCCTTGCAGATCAAAGCGCCGCCGGTATGGTCTACAAAGCCGCCGAAAGCAAGCGTTCCGATATAATTGATCCACTTGACTGGCGTCTTGGGGTTGGTGATCACATATTCTCTATTCTGGTCGTCAAAGTAGCCATAGTTCGCCATGCATAACACCCCTCAATGCGTGCTACTGCTCACTTGCTCCAAGATTAATTTGGCCTCACTGGCGGGAGCGCAGAGTCAGGTTCAACCTGCGGGCCAACGACTCCAGATGCTCAGCGACGACCTTTTCCAGATCCAGGCGTGGGTCGGCTAGGAGATCTGCCCACAAGTGGCCAAGTACCTCATTCAGCCTTTCCTCTACCAGCCCCCACAAGGGGACAGATGGAAAGGAACGCCCCATCTTTAGCCCCTGAGCCATGACCTGATACAGCGGATCGTTGGAAAAAGGCGGATTGGCTAGCACGTCATGCCGGGTTGGAAGCAGGCCAGCCCGCCGGCCAAAGTTGGACTGCACATGCTGGCTAGTGAGGAAGCGGATCAGCTTGATTGCCGCCGCGTCGTGGACGGCGTGCTTCCACAGGACTAGGTGAGATCCGCCGACGAACGGAATCCCAGGCGGACAAGCCATGCCAACCTGGGCGATCACCTCCGGAAGTGCAAACTGCAAAAGCCACGGCCCGCTGATAGCCGCTGCCGCCTGCCCTTGGCTGAACAACCCATCTGACTGCGTGTCGTCCAGACCCCGGGCTGGCTCGGCAAGGAAGCGCGCCAGACTAAGGTAGGCGCACATGCCCGCCTGGGCTTCCGGTCGTTCAAACAGCACGCGCCGACCGTCGTCAGTCACAAAATCGCCACCAGCCCCCCACACCCAACTGGCCACATTGTGAACCGTCATCCGGGACTGGTGGGTGGGCACCACCCACGGAATCGGCACGCCAGCAGCGTCAAGCTGGGCAAGGGTCTGCGCCAGGTGTTCTGGACTATCAAAGGCAGGCTGGGCCAACTCAACACCGGCTTGCGCCAAGAGGTCTCGCCGATAGTAGACGATGCGCGTGTCGGCCCACCATGGGATAGCCCACAGCAACGCAGGCTCACCCATACGTTGAGCTAGCATTCCGCTCTGCCACGACGAAGACAGAAACACAGAGGGATCCCACGCCATTAAAGCTCCAGAGCCGATAAAAGGCTGCAAAGCATCCATCGCCACAAAGCTGCTCAACCATGTCGAGCCGATTTCCGAGACATCAGGACCGTACTGGTAAAGGGCGACTTTGAGCAGATCTGCCCAGGCGGTATCCCAGTTTAGCACCCGAAGGCGAACGTGGACCCGCTGTTCAGTCTCGAACTGATCCAACAACGGTTGCAGGTCAGCAACCGTCGTCGGCCCGCGCGACATGATCGACAGTTCTAACTCGGCCATTGGCTATTTCTCCAAAAGCTCCAGATTCTGGGTGCTGGTCGGTCCCAGCCCGCAGCCGCAGGGGAACAGCGGCCTGACCCTCTAGAGCGAATTGTCTTTGATGAACCCGACCAACTCGTCGACGTGGCAAAACGCCAGGCACGTGACTGTATCTGCTCCTCCATAGTAAATCGCGATGCGCCCCGTCGGTGGGTCACACAACGCCGCACAAGGGAAGGCGACATTGGGAACATCGCCTACGCACTCATAATACTCCCTTGGATTGAGCAGGTAAGGACGCGTTCTGTAGATGACCTTCCAAGGCCGCTCGAGATCCAGCAGTGCCGCACCAAAACTGTAGACAAAGCCGTTGCACGAAGTGAGCACACCGTGATAGATCATGAGCCACCCTTCGGCCGTTTCGATTGGCGTCGGCCCGGCTCCGACCTTGGTGGATTGCCAGCCGCCCGTAGGGGCCATCACATGCCGATGCCGGCCCCAATGGATCAGGTCTGGGCTTTCACTGTAAAAGATATCACCGAAGGCGGTATGGCCTGTATCGCTGGGGCGGCTGAGCAGCGCGTATTTTCCGTTCACCCGGCGGGGAAAGAGCACACCGTTCCGGTTGTACGGCAAGAAAGCGTTTTCCATCTGGTGAAAGGTTTTGAAATCGTGGGTGAAGCCCATGCCGATAGTGGGGCCGTGGTACCCATTGCACCACGTAACATAGTAGCGATCCTCGAGCCAGCACACGCGTGGATCGTAGCCGTAGACAAACCGGCCGACTTCGGCGTCCTCACATTTGAACTCGATGCATTTCGGTTCGATGGTCCAGTGGATGCCATCTGGGCTTGTGCCTGCATGGATCTGCATGTCCCTGGTCGTGCTATCACAGCGAAACACGCCGGCGAACGCTCCGTTGAAAGGTACGACAGCGCTGTTGAAAATGCTGTTTGCGCCCCGAACGGCATCGCGAGTGATGATGGGATTCTTTTTGGAACGCCACACCACCTCGTCATAACCCTGCGGGCGCTCCTCCCAGGGAATGTTGGGCAATTCCGAGCCTACAACTTCTGTCTTGGCCATGAGCTAATCCTTATAAATGGGATGGGACAAAAGCCTGTACAGGCTTTCCCGGTAATGCTATTTTCCCTGGCCGCGAACCTGCGCAAGCAGCCCGTCCAAGATCCTCGTGGTGCATGGGCAGCGCGCTCTGCTGCCACATCAGCATGCTCACCAGCGGCATATCGCCAATCATATCCATGATGCCCATACCGGTTGAGTCATCTCACTTGGAATATGTGTTGTAGACAGAGCGTACCTTGAGCGCTGCCTGGGCCGTGGCCAAATCCCATCCGGCCGGCAGGGGTGCCGTGACGCTGATGACTTGCTGGGCTGGCAGATCGAAATAGTTGTCACTGAAGATCACATCGGCGCCGGTCAGGCTGCATTCCACCAGGCGGGCCAGTGAACGCGCCGACAGATCGATGACAACCAGGCCCTCCTTCAACGTCACATCGGCATCGATGCGCGGATCGACCAGTGACAGGTATTTGGTGGGCACAAAGACGGCGGTTTGCCTGGCCAGGCGCCGGTCCCCCTGCCATAACTCGGCCACAAACACCAATTCCCGGCGGGTATCATCATTCAGAAATCCAGAAAAATCGAGCTTTTCGATAGCCGTCACGCCCAATGGTTCCACGCGCGCGGGTTTCTCACCTGAGGCCAGTATCTTGCCATCCAGAGTCGTCAGGGCCCAATGCATTGAACCCTGCCATTCTTCGAGCAGGTCGCTGCTGAGAAAGATCGACTGACATGGAGGGGCGTCTTCAATCGAAAGCAACAAAGGCGCATAGAAGCGACGGGCGGTATAATGCAAGGCCTTCCAGCGGCCAAAATAGTCCAGGCTGGACCACGACGCGACCGGCCAGCAGTCGTTCAACTGCCAGTACAGTGTACCCGACACGCGCCGCGCGCGAGCGTGCCTGCGCCAGTGCTCCACCCCATAGCGAATCCCTTCGGCCTGCAAGACCATGCTGAGATACACCAGCGATTCAAAATCCTTGGGCAGACGGAAGGCGTCTAGCATCTGGCCCACCATCATCGAGTTGCCGCTGGCGTTTTTCTGGTGCTGCTCCATGATGTAGGAGGTCATGTTCCAGTCAGGTTCCGCCGCGTAGGTGCGGATGGTCTCCAATGGCGGCAGGGCTTGGAAGCCAAACTCGCTCATGAAGCGCGGGTACTGGCTGCGGTACGCCGTGAACGGCTTGCGCCCATGCCACACGTCCCAGTAGTGCGCGTCCCCCTGGCGCTGGCTGTTCGGATCCTCAAAGGGAACACCCGACGACGGTGAGCTGGGCCAATAGGCATGGTCGGGGTCTTCAGCCGCGCACCACTCCGCCAGCGTGTGGTGGAAGAAACGGTCATAAGCGGCCTTCAAATCCTGCAACTCAGGCTTGTCCCAATGCCACTCGGCCCACCCTTGCTCCATTTCATTGTTACCGCACCACAAGGCCAGGCTGGCGCGATGCCGCAGGCGTCGGACGTTTTCGACCACTTCGACGCGGACGTTCTCAACAAAGTCAGGCTCATCGAGCGGGTAAACGCTGCACGAGAAGACAAAATCCTGCCAGACCAGGATGCCATAGTGGTCGCAAAGATCGTAGAAGCGCTCATCTTCGTAAAAACCGCCGCCCCACACGCGCAGCATGTTCTGGTGCGTCTCTACCGCAGCACGGATCAGCCCTTCCAGGTAGGCATCCGAGATGCGAGTGGGAAAAGAATCCGCCGGGATCCAGTTGGAGCCCTTGGTGAAAATAGGCAGCCCGTTGACAACAAACGTGAACGAACGCCCCCATTCGTCCGGCTGCTGGCGCAGCTCGATGGTGCGCAGGCCCAGCCGGTATTCGCGTTGATCCAGCAGCAGGTCAGCTTGATACAGTTCGACGCTGACCCGATAGAGCGGCTGCGCGCCGTAACCATTCGGCCACCATATTTGCGGATTGGGAATGACCACCCGCAGCTTGCTATTGTTGTCCAGGGTGACTGCTGCCCTGGTCTCAAATACCTGCCCGTCCGGTGCGACCAGGCGTATGACTACCGAGCAAGGCGTTTCATCCCAGCTTTGAACGGTGACCAGCACCTCAACGGTCACCTGGTTGCGGGCGTGCTGCTGGCTCAGGCGGACTTGCAGAAAGCGCGCGCCCTCACAGCCTTCCAACCGAATATCCTTCCAGATACCGATCGGGGGCAACTGCGGACCCCAATCCCAGCCAAACTGGCAGGGCGCTTTGCGCAAATACGGCCCACCCGGGATGGCTTGCGAAACGCCTGGCATGGGACGGATCGCCTGTTGCGCGGCCGCAAAGCGTACGGGGGAGTCAAAAGCGATGCGCAAGTCATTTTCACCTGCCCTGAGTAGTGATTTGACATCCCAGCGATATTGCCGGAACATGTTCGCGGCACGGCCCAGTTCGCGGCCATTCAGGGTGACGGTTGCCAGCGTATCCAGCCCATCGCAAACCAACCAGATGTGCGCCTGTCGCAAAAGCTCGGGGGTGACGGCAAACTGATGGCGATATTCCCAATCCGCTTCAGCCACCCACTGCACGCGACGCTCATTATCGCCTACAAATGGGTCGGGGATGCGGCCCAAGGCCAGCAGATCGGTATGCACGCCGCCGGGGACATTGGCGGGGTACCATTCTTGCGTACCTGCCTGGCGAAATTCCCAGGCGCCTGTCAAAGATTGGATGTGCATGAGAGGAATGGACTATACAGTTGAAAGATCCCATTCTTCATAGATCTTTGGAACATCGCTGATCAAGCGTTGGGTGTAAGCCTCCTGCGGCCGCAGAATCACATCATCGGCGCATCCGCTTTCAACAAACCTTCCACGCTCCATAATATATACAACGTCAGAAACATAATAGGCCAGGCCAATATCATGAGTGATAAAAACAACCGTCATCCCGATTTCATTGCGCAATTGCATCAGCATATCCAGGATGGTCGCGCGTGAACAGGCATCGATCATCGAGGTGGGCTCGTCAGCCAGCAGGATCTTGGGCTTTAGCAGGAAGATACGGGCAATCATTAAACGCTGCATCTGTCCGCCGGAAAGCTCAAAGGGGTACTTGTTGGTCAATTCCTCGAACTTCAAGTTGACAAAGCTGCACGCCTCTGCCATCATCTCTGTTTTTTTCGCACGCGGAAGCCTTCGACCGCCACGCATGTAGATACAATCCAAAAGCACGGCATCGATCTTGCGAAATATGTTGTATGAACTGTACGGATCTTGAAAGATCGCCTGGATGTTCTTCCAGTATTCCTGCCTCCTCTTCTGAGTCCTGATATCACGCTTCTTCCCCTCGAAGTAGATATCGCCCTCAGTAGGATTGATCAATCCCAGAAGCATCTTCGCCAAAGTGGTCTTTCCACTGCCTGATTCGCCTACAATCGAAACGACTCCGCCCTCACGGAGCTCCATATCCACATGATCAACGGCGACGCATTTCTGGCGGCCAACTCCAAATACCTTGGTAAGTCCTGACGTCCTCAGGCATACACTTGTTTCATCGGGCATTTTGATAAGCCTCTTCTGAATAGAGCTCCCTCAGTTCATCTTCCCGGAGGATACAGCGGAGCGCGCGACCACCAGCTATCTCGCGAAGACCGACAGAAGTCACCTTACATTCTGGCATAACATATTTGCAGCGGTCAGCAAAGCGGCAGCCAGATGGTGGGTTTTTAAGATTAGGCGGCACCCCTGGTATGGCTGTCAGTTTTGTATTCCGCAGGCCGCTTTCGGGCACAATGATCGAGCCCATGAGGCCTTTCGCATATGGATGGAGTGGATCAAACACGGCGTCTTTGGCGGTGGCCTTTTCCACGATCTGCCCGGCGTACATGACCATGATATCGTCGGTGACGTTGTACAGGAGGGGGAGCTCGTGCGTGATAAAGATCATGGATTTAATAAAGCCGTTTGCTATCAAACCCTTGAGCATCTTGATGACCATCTTCTGTGAAGTGACGTCCAGCGCCGAGGAAGGCTCATCGGCAACCAGCACTTTTGGAAAAAGAAGCACAGATACGGCGATCACCGTACGCTGTTTCATGCCACCCGAAAGCTCAACCGGGTACTTTTGCAGAACTTCTGCCGGTAGCCCCAAGGTCTCAAAGGCCTGTTTGGCAAACTCGTGAATTTCTCTCTTGGCTTTGGATGCATCATGCGCTAGAAAAACATCCTCGACAAAGTGGATGACTTTCCGGGTGGGGTTGAGCGCGTTCATCGCGGCCTGAGGGATATAGGCAATCTCTGTCCCCAATACCGATTTTCGAATGTCATCCGGGTCCATCCTAGTAATATTCCGTCCGTCGATGATAATCTCGCCGCTCGTATAGTGCAGGGGAGGGAAGTAATAACCCATCAGGCTGAGGGCCAGCGTCGATTTTCCACAGCCAGATTCTCCTGCGATGCCCAGAGTCTTCCCTTCTTCGAGCTTCAGAGAAACGTGGTCGACGGCGTAAATATCCTCATTGAACCGGGTGATATACTTGGTAGTTAGCTCTCTAACCTCTAGTATGACATTTCCCATTCCGAATGCCTACTCCCTCAATGCCGGATTGAATACCTGGTCGAGACCCGTATTCATCAAATTCATCGAGAACGAAATCAAAGCGATGGTTACGATCACGGGGACGTACGCCCACCATTTCCCCAGGGTATGCGCCTGGTAGATCATCGCCCAGTTCATCATCAGGCCCAAGGTGGGCACTTCTGTTGTTTTGGGTCCCAAGCCAATGATCGATAACCCGGCCTCCGTCAGGATACCAATGGATATCTGCAGGATAAACGCCATGACAACATAAGAAGCGATATAAGGCAGAATATCGTTAAGGATGATGTAAACGATGGAATGCCCGGATAGCTTTGACAGATTGACATGGTCGCGGTTGCGCAATGAAAGCACTTGCGCCCGCACTGCACGGGTAGTCCATACCCAGCCGGTAAACCCGATCACCACAGCGATAGTAAAGGCACCGCGTTGTTCCTGCCCGATGCTGAATGAAATCAAGATCAACAGCACAAAGGTGGGGATCACAGTAAAGAGGTTGGTGAAAAACATAATGATGTCGTCCACCAGGCCACCAACATAACCCGCCAGCAATCCCAGGGTCAAGCCGATCAAGGTTGCGACAATACCGGCCACAAAGCCGATCTGCAGCGATACACCAGCGGCACTGACCAGTTCCGTCAGCACATCCCTACCAAAGTTATCGGTTCCCAGCGGCAATACCCGAACATTCGCAACCTCGCCGACATTCACGTAATCGGATTGTTTGACGGTATCTGTCTCCTCCAAGGCGCCCGTGTCGGCGTCCTTTATGGCAATAGTCGCCCCCTCGGTTGATAGAAGTCCTTTGAGCGAGTCATTGAGCCGAATATAGTAATTCCGCTTTGCATTGGTCATCCCGGGAATATTCGCCTTGGGATCGTAGTTGTTGTTCCACTGATCCAAGAGTTTTGCGGTATCCGTGAGATCGATCTCGGCTTGAGGCATCCCAAATCCCACAAGCCAATCCTTCATGGCAAGGCGGTCGTCGTTGCTCAACCTGCTGGCAAGTCGCTTGGCAGCGGCATTATCCAAATTAAGTGTATATGCAGTGGAACCAATGCTGTCATAAACATTCGTATAGATTCCCGGTGGAAAGAAAGTGCCTTGGGCAATTATCTGCAATGGAGGATCGGTTATGATCAGCGGGTAAATGATCACGATCAGCAGGATTGCCACAAAAATGGAAAATCCAACCACAAATTTACCAGAGCGGAAAACCTGTCGAATTGTATGTTTCATAACAGCATCACTCCTTAATCAGCCTGCGCCGCTTTGATGCGCGGGTCAATGATGCCGTAAAGGATTTCGATGATAAAGTTCGCACTCAGCACCATGATCGTGATGATCAATGTGGCTGCCGAGATCAGCGGATAGTCCTGTCCCATTACACTGTTCAAGAGCGTATAACCAAGCCCCGGATAACTAAAGATGATCTCTGCTACCAGCGCGCCGCCGACCATGGTACCGATCGATAAGGCCAGACCGGTGATCTGGGGCAGCATGGCATTTCGAAATACGTAACCGACGATCTTGCGGTCCTTGATGCCCATGAAACGGCTGTATTTCACGTAATCCGCATTCAATTCATAGATGGACATGGAGCGCATGCCGATCGCCTGGCCGCCGATGGCGATCAACACGATCGACCAGAAGGGCAATTGATAGTGGGTGATCACGGACCATATGAATTTCCAGCTAAAGCTGGGTATCAGATCAAACCCGTATCCGCCCGATGTTGGGAACCATTCCAATGCAACTCCAAAAACAGCCAGCAAGATGACGGCCATGCCAAATGCCGGTAAACTGCCGGCAAAAATACTAGCGGGCAGGATGACTTTGTCAAAGCCCTTCTTGAGATACGCGGCCAAGGCGCCAAGCGTGTTCCCGATCAGCCACCCGACGATGATCGCCGGGAACTGCAGAGCTACCGTCCACCAGATGGAAGAACCAAGAACATCTGCAACCGTGCGGGGATATTGGCTGATCGAGTACCCAAAGTCACCACTGAGCACATTTCTAACATAGATGAAGAATTGCTCGACCATGGGTCTGTTGGTGGCAAACAGGTCGGCGTATTGCTGGTAAACCGCTTGGACTCCGATCGCATTGCTCATGCCCTGGGCAAGCCTCGACATGATGGCTGCAACAGGGTCTCCCGGCATCAGGCGGGGTAGGATGAAATTCAGTATGAATGCGCAAACCAATGTGACCAGGAACCAAGCCAACTTGTTGAGGAAATACCTTCGGTACCCTTTCAAGGCAATACCTCCTCGATAGGTGGATTAGTACTACAGGGATAGGTGCAACGCACAGACGGGTGATCGAGCGCCGGGCGGTTTGTGCCCGCCCTTGCCCGCCTGTACCCGCGAGTGCGTTGCACCTGCACAGCTTGAGCTACCTGGTAAGAAACAGCCATGTTCCGGTGTTGGTGGGACATGGCTGTTTCTTGAGATACCCGTTTACGGGTTAACCAACGTGACGTTATAGAGACAGGCGATACTCCAGCCGTCAGTGCAGTCAAGCGGCGGGATGGGTGGGTCAGAGCCATCATCCTGGTGAGGGAAGTTCGTCCATACCGTCTCGTTCACAGCATGGAACGACTGCGGACGGTACATGAGGGTGAAGGAGGGAATCTCGGTCAGGTAGATCTTGACCAATTCAGTGTAGATATCCTTTAGCTTGACGGGATCGGTTTCGTTGGGGATCGCCTTGATCAATTCATCGACCCTCGGATTGCTGTATTGGCCCCAGTTGCCGTTCCAGTTGCTCGACATACCCACCCATTCAGAGCTGAGCAGATTGCGGATACGCCCCCAGGGCATGGTGGGGCCAGCGCCGGCGCTCCACATCATAAAGATGTCATAGCCCTCGGGCAGAGGCGCATCCGACTTGGTGACGACGGTCTGATAGACGCCCCATTCAGGGTAGTTGGTCGTGATCTCGATGCCGATCTTTTTGCCGGCGGCAGCTACCACTTCGATCGCGGCCTGCCAGTCGGACCAACCATTGGGGCAGGTGGCTACGTAGGAAAGCTTTTTCCCATTGAATTCGCGCCAGCCATCGCCATCGGTATCAACAACCCCGGCGTCGTCGAGCAGTTTCTTGGCGCCTTCGATGTCGTTACCAGCCCACTGCAGGTCCTTGACGGCCTCGTGGTCGTACAGGGCCTGCTCACCAGGGGTTGGATTCATCAGCGAGCGTGGAACCTGATCGAAGGTAGCCGATTGATTGGTCATGGCGTTGGCGATGATGGTGGGATAGTCCACGGCAATGGCAATGGCCTTGCGGACCGCGACCTGGTCCAGGCCGTTGGATTTCAGGTTGTAGAAGGCGGTTGGCAAGCTGGCGCCAATGCCGTAAGGGGCATCAGGCAGGTAGGTGGAGATGGGCAGCCCGTAGTTAAGCCACAGGAGCTGAATATTGGAGTTGAACTGCTGGCTGACATCCACCTCGCCTTTTGCCAAAGCAACAGAGCCGGCAGCGTTGTCCTTGAAAATTGTGTGCGCCAGGTACTTGGGAGCCGGCAGCTTGCCCCACATGCTGGCATCCTGGCCCCAGTAGTTGTCATCGCGGACGAAGACAACCTTCTGATCGTCGGCGTAGAATTTGGTGTAAGGGCCGGAGTAGACAACGTCCTCAGCGACATCAGCCAGGAACTTGGTGGCGTCGTTGCCGACGCGCTCTTCCAGCTTTTGGGTCCAGGCTTTCTGAACGACATAGTTGCTGCTCACGTAGGCAGAGACGATCAACGGGTTGACCGCCTTGCCATTGGCATCCAGTTTGGCCTTGATCTTGACCGTCTGGGGATCCACCGCTTCGATGGTGTCAATGTAATCCTTGTTGCCAGAGCCCGTAGGAGTGTTGTACTTGACATGGGTGGCCCAGGTATAGGCGACATCCTCAGCGGTTACCGGGGTGCCATCGCTCCACTTGGCGGCAGGCTTGAGCTTGAAGGTGATCTCGGTCATGTCGGCGTTCCAAGCCCAGTCACCATCAGCCAGCAGAGGATACTGCTTGCCGTCGAGCATGTTGTACAGGTACGGGGTTTCGAACATGGTGACACGGGCGCTGTCCCCCTGGGCGATAGCCATCGCATTGTTGCAGCTAGAGGAGTATGGGTTCCAGCAGGTGACTGCATTCCACTGCTGACCATTGAAGTACATGGTTTCATTGCGGGGCAAAGTACTGGCATCGACCGGCGCGGGGGTGGCCGTCACCACGACTTCCTTGGTTTGGACGACTTCAACCGTTTCCTTGACGGTCACCACCTGCGTTTCCTTGACCGTCGACACTACCGTTTCCTTGACGGGCACTAACTGCGTCTCCTTGATGACAACCGGCGTCGGCGTAGCGCCGCACGCCGACAGCACCATGCTGGCGATCAGCAGCAGCGATGCAAGAGCAAAAGACAAGCGTTTCATTTTTCCTCCTCCTATCTCTTTTTTGGGTCTGAAGCTCGACTCGCCCGGCCGCATGACTGCGGCCTGGCACAACACAAACAGGCTCCCTTTTGTTTTTCCAGTCCCCACCTCCTTTCCTGCCACTGTGTGGCATGGATCCTTCATCCGATCCCGGCCAGCATTACCGGGACCTTGTCATGGCCGGTGTCATCACTGCCCCCTGGAGGGGATCTATTTCAACGCACCACATGAATACCGCACAACCAGCTCAGTCGGCAGTATGACCTTGTGCGGCGGCCCATCCGCTCCGTTAGGACTGTTCAACATTCCAATCAATACTTCGGCTGCCATCGACCCCAGCCGTGTAATCGGCTGTCGAACAGTCGTCAACGCCGGCTCTACCGCTGCGGCAATCGGCACGTCGTCGTACCCGATCAGCGCCACATCCTGGGGGACCTGAAGCCCTGCACGGCGCAGCGCCCGCAGCGCACCGACGGCCATGGCGTCGTTCGCCACGAACATGGCTGTGGGCGCGGCGGGGAGCAACTGTTGTGCGCAGGTCACACCACTGCTCTCGGTGAAATCCCCCTCGGCGACGAGCGCCTGTTCGACAGGGATGCGGTGCGCGTCAAGCGCCTGGTGGTAGCCCAGGAGCCGATCCTGGCTGCCGGGCATGCCCTGTGGACCAGCAATGATCCCGATCCGCCGGTGACCCAGACGGATCAGGTGCTCGACGGCCATCCGCGCTCCGCCGACGTTGTCGGCATCCACATAGTTCACCCGCGTATCGGGATGGCGCCCGACTATGACAAACGGGACCCCTTTCTGCAACAAGTCAGGAATGAGCGGTTCGCCCAACCGGAACGAAGCCACAATCACCCCATCGAGGTAGCCACTACCCAGAACGTGCTGATACATCTCTTCCTGCCCGGACGGCCGGTCGAACAAGGAAAGCATCAGGTGGTAGCGGTGAGCATTGCAGATTTCTGTTACACCAGCTAACAAGAGAGGGAAAAAGGGATCGGTGAAGAGGGTCGCCACGGCCTCGGGTATGACAACGCCGATGATCCGGCTGCGGCGGGTGACCAGGCTGCGAGCGGCGGCGTGAGGCTGATAACCGGTCTCACGGATGACCTTCAAAACCCGCTCTCGTACCTCGGTGCGGACGTTGCAGTGATCGTTGACGACGCGTGAGACTGTCGAACGAGAGACTCCTGCCAGTTTTGCGATCTGCTCCAAAGTCAGCGCCATCAGCACTCCCTGGGAGCGCTCCCGCCGGGGCTCTTAAAAAAGAACCACGCCACGGCCATTCCGAGAGCGCTCTCACAACCAATATAGCACATTTTTGGAGTGTTGTCAAGAGGTTTGCGATGAGGATTCGAAAACTTTAACATTGGCGCTGCCCGCACCATAGCTACACCATCGGCCTACCGCGCGAGAGGTATGGGACGTCGGTGTCAAGCGCTGGCCAGACCGCCGGCGAGCTCGCCGCCGTCGATGACAAAACACTGGCCGGTGATGAACGCCGCGTCGTCGGAAGCGAGAAAGGCGAACAGGGCGGCGACGTCTTCAGGCCGGCCCAGGCGGCGCAACGGCACCCTGTCGGCAAAGGCGCGCTGCATGTCGGGCGTGTATTCGGCCCCCTGCATCGGGGTCAGGATAAAGCCGGGACAAACGGCATTCACCCGGATGGTCGGCGCCAGCTCCAGAGCCATGGAACGGGTCAGCTCGACGACGCCAGCCTTCGAGGCGTTATAGTCGGCGTAATTCGGATACCCCACCAGGCCGTTGGTCGAGCCCATGTTCACGATGACACCTCCACCACCGGCCAGCATGCGCCGCGCCGCCTGCTGGGCCACGTAAAAGATGCCGCCCAGGTTGACATCGATGACCTGCCGCCATTGGCTAGGCGTTATGTCAACAAATGGCTGGCGGACACTGATGCCGGCATTGTTGATCAATACGTCCAGGCCACCGAAAAGCTGCTCCAGCTCCTCAAAAGCGCGCACCACCGCCGTCGGGTCGGAGACATCAGCGCGGAGGGCGCCGGCCAGCCCGGGCAGGTCGCGGCCAAGGCGGGCAAGGGCCGCGCCGTCGCAGTCGAGGGCGGCAACACGGGCACCTTCGGCCAGAAAGCGGGCCGCAGTGGCCGAACCGATACCCCCTGCCCCACCGGTGATCAGCACACGCTTGCCATTCAATCCACGCATAGGAACCTCCTGACTTGTCTAGCCGGCCGTGCCGCCGCCGTCGACGACCAGGGTGGCGCCGGTGACGAACGAGGCAGCGTCGCTGGCCAGGTAGAGAGCGGCTTGGGCAATCTCTTCAGGACGGCCAAGCCGGCCGAGGGGACGCCGAGCCGAATCTGCCAGGAAGAGATCGAGCGACTCGCCGAGCTGGGCGGCCTCGTGGCGCAGCATGGCAGTGTCGGTGTCGCCAGGGCAGATGCAGTTGACGCGGATGCCCTGTGGGCCGTGGTCAAGAGCCATCGCCTTGGTCAGCAGGACCACAGCGCCCTTGGAGGCGCAGTAAGCCGCCGCCTTGTGGCCGCCGACCAGGCCCCAGCCGGAGGCGGTGTTTACGATGGCGCCGCCGCCAGCCGCGACCATGACCGGCACGGCATATTTGCTCATCAGAAAGACCGACTTGACGTTGACGGCCATAACGCGATCCCAGTCGGCCTCGCCGGCATCCACGACGGTGGCCCGGCAGATGATGCCGGCGTTGTTGAACAACACGTCGAGCCCACCGAGCGCAGCAACGGTCTGCTCGACGGCCCGCCGACAGTCGGCGGCTTGGGTAACGTCGCAGCGGACGAAAAGAGCCCGGCCGCCCTCGGCCCGGATCTGATCGACGACCGCCTGGCCGCCGGCTTTGTCGAGGTCGGCCACTGCCACGGCCGCGCCCTCGCGGGCAAAGAGCAGGGCCGCCGCGCGGCCGATTCCCGACGCACCGCCGGTGATAAGCGCCGTCTTGCTGTCTAGTACTCTCATAGCCCACTCCCATCTCTATAAAGACACGCGGTAGACGATCTGCTCGCCGTGACCGGTGGTGACCCGGACGTAGCCGGTGAGCAGCCGGTCAAGGGCCGGGTCGCCGGTGTCGACCAGGAAAGGCCGGCCCTCCAAAGAGTGCACCTTGTGGGGCGCACTCACGATGGTTATGTTGCTACAGCCTACAGCCCGGATGACAGCAGGGCTGATCTGTTGGTTGCCTCGGCCAAAGAGGTAGCCCTGGCCGCCAATCGGGGTCACGACGATACAGGCGGAGCGGCCCGGCAAGAGGGCCAGGAGTTGGGCCTCGCTGACGTCGGCGGCCAGGAGGCGGCCGTCAAGGATCACGTCAACGCCGGTGAGGGTCTTGGCCAGGCCCAACCGGGTGGCGATGGCCCGGGTGGTGGTGCCTGGACCCAGGATGTACAGGTGGCCCAGTTCCATGCCGTCGACGACCTGGCAGGCGATGGCCTCCATGGCCGCGGCCTCGCCCGGGTCGCTGGGCGCCTTGCGGCTCTGAACCAGGCGGCGCTGAAAAGGGATGAGAAGGTAGCCGTACAGGCTGGCGGCCATGACGCCCTGTCGGACGGCATCCTCGTCTACGTCCATCACTTCGGCCTCGCGCTGGCTGGTCACCTTCCCCCACAAATAGAGCGCAGCCAGGTCACCCGCACCCGCCGGGCTGGTGGCATAGACAGCGGAATGGATCTTGACCCCGGCGGGAATGCCCAGAACGGGCAGGGCCTGGCCGACCGCCTGACAGACGTCCCTGGCCGTGCCATCGCCGCCGGCAAAGAGGAGTAGGTCGACCGGCAGGGCGAGCATCTCGGCGGCAGCCCGGCGGGTGTCCTCGGCGGTCGTCCGGCCGAGCTGGATGGCGCCGATGACTGCCGGCGCCAAGCCAGCGGCCCTGGCGGCCGCCTCACCCATCTCGCCCGGGTAGGCGATCAGGTCGAACTGGCCGGCCAGTGGACTCAGGCGTTCCAGGGCCTGGACGGCACGGGCGGATGCCTGGGGCACCGCCCCCAGGGCCAGCGCCTGGCGCTGGGTGTCTAGGCCGTCGCTGCCCTTGAGGCCCACCCGCCCGCCGAGACCGGCAACAGGGTTGACGATCAGGCCGATCTTTTTCTTGCTCACGATTGACTGCCTCAATTGGCAGGGGGGGGCAGCCACACGGGGCTGCCCCTACAGCGGGTAACCATTCCCCGCGGTCAGGTTGCCCCTGCCGACTTGCGCTTATAGGCACGCCAGGTAATCGCCCAGCGATCTGGGTCGTCAAACGGTGTGTGGTCGATGGCGTGGATGGTGCTGTTGTGCGGCGCAGCCTGGACCCGCGCCGGGTCGGCATAGGCTTCGGCGGCGACGTGGGCCAGGATAGCAGCGTACTCGTCGAGATCATCCTTCGAGTAGGACTCGGTCGGCTCTAGCGTGCACGGTTCGGGCACGATCCAGGGATGGTGACTCATCCAATAGTGGACGCCATAGTCGGCCGCCCTCAGCCCGATTTGCTCGGTGTGGACGCCGGTGTCCTCGGCCAGCTTTTGCCAGCTGTAGCGCACCTGCTCGATGCGGCGCTTGCCCTTGGCATACGGAGCGCTGACGCCCGGGATCTCGAGCACCTTCTTGAGCAGGTAGTTGTTGTTGAGCACCGCGATCTCGGCCACCTGGCGCAGGCCATCAGCGCCCAGGCTCATCACCCAGGCGTAGGCCTTCAGGATGATTGGGGCAACGCCGGCGAAGGCGCGCACCTTGCCAATGCTGTCGGGCCGGTCGTAGTTGAAGTGGTATTTGTGACCGTCGAACTCGAGGACGGGCACCGGGAGGAAGCGGGCCAGATCGTGGGTCACACCCACCGCACCGACCGCCGGCCCGCCACAGCCGTGCGGCGCGGAGAAGGTCTTGTGCAGGTTGAAATGGCACAGATCAAAGCCCGCATCGCGGGCGCGGGTGATGCCCAGGATGCCGTTGGCGTTGGCCTGGTCGTAGGCGCACAAGCCGCCCGCGGCGTGGACGAGGGCCACGAACTCTTTGATCCTGGGGTTAAAGATGCCGGTGTCCTCGGGGTTGGTGATCAGCAGGCCGGCGGTCCGCTCCGAGACTGCCGCCCTGAGCGCCTCCAGGTCGGGATAGCCGTCCTCGTCGGGGTAGAGAGTGATGACCTTAAAGCCGGCAGTCTTGGCGCAGGCGGCGTTCGACGGGTGGGAAAAGATGGTGGTGATGATCTCGTCGCGCTGGTCGCCCTGGCCGCAAGCCCGGTGGTAGGCGCGGATGATCGAGGCGTTGGTGTAGATGGCCGCCGAGCCAGCCCCCGGTTGGAATGAGAAGCGGTCCATGCCCGAGATGGCTTTCAGGATCTGCTCAAAGCGGTAAAAGATATCGAGGATACCCTGGACCGTGTCTTCGTCCTGGAGTGGGTGCAGCTCGGCCAGCTTGGGCGAGCGGGCCAACTGGTCGTTGACTTTGGGGCTGTACTTCATGGTGCAGGTGCCCTGCCCCACGTCGACGTTCAGGTCGGCGCCAAGGTTTTCCTGCGACAGTCGGACATAGTGCCTGAGCACGTGGACCTGGGACATCTCGGGCAGTCTGGGGGGCTCTCTGCGGCGCATCTTGCCGGGGAGGATCGCCGTTATGTCGCCTACTTGGCGACGGATATCGGCCTCCACCTCGGGAACCAGGATGCCCCGCTGGCCAGGGCTGCTCAGCTCAAAAATGACCGGTTCGTCCCAGCGCGCCTGGTGGAAGCGGCGCAGGTTGGGCCTGCCGTCCGTGAACCGGCCGCGGCCGATCTCCTCGCTCATCGAAGCACCTCCTTCAGCGCGGCGACTAGGCGGTCGACATCGGCCTGGGTGTGGACTTCGGTCACGCAGTAGAGAGCGCTGTGGCCCAGCTCGGGGAACTCGGCGCTGAGGTCCTTGCCGCCCAGAATACCCTGCGCCAAGAGCGCCCAATTGACCTCGGCCACGGTCCGGCCTGTGCCGTCGAAATTGACGACGAATTCCTGGAAATGGGGCGACTGGAGGAACGGAACCTTGACGCCGGGGATCTGGCCAATGCTCGCCGCGGCGTAGCGGGCGCGGAGCATGATCCCCTCGCCGAGGTCGGCCATACCCTGCGGCCCCATGAGGGCCAGGTAAACGCCAGCGGTGATGCCCCACAGCGCCGCCGCAGTGCCGACCCACTCCTTGCCCTGCTCACGGACGGCGAAAGAAGTCCGCTCATAGGCCACGTCGCCAAAGCCGTATTCGCCTAGCACTGCGGTGGGAGCGATGCCGAACAGGCGGGAGGGATACTCCATCACAAATCTCGGCTCATCGCGCGTGGCGATAAACCCAGCCTGGCCGCCGCCGAACTGCATGTGCATGCCGAGCGGCTGGATGTCGCCGCAGACGATGTCAGCGCCATAGTCGGCCGGCGGGGTCAGGATGCCCAGGGAGATGGGGTTCACGCCGACAACGCATAACGCGCCGTGCTCGTGGGCCAGGCGGGCGACCGCTTCGCCTTGCAGCTCGATGAAACCCAGGTAGGAGGGGTTGTCAAAATAGATAGCCGCAGTTTGGTCAGAGATGTGGGCTTGCAGCTCCCGCAGGTCAAGCTGGCCTGTGTCGCGATCGTAGCCGATCGGCCGGATGGTGATGACGTGGCTGCAATAGTCACAGAACTTGCTAAACCTGTCGGGGCTGACCGTCCGGCTGACCAGGGCTTCACGGCGGCCGGTAATGCGGGCCGCCATGCGCAACGCGGTGGCCGAGGCCTGGAGGCCATCGTAGACCGGCACATTAACCACATCCATGTTCAGCAGCTCGCCCATCATGCTGGCATACTCGAACAGCGCCTGGAAGCGGCCATGATCCTCATACGGCTCGCCGGCATAGGCGGTCAGGAACTCGCCGCGGCCGTTGATCTCGTCGCACACCGCCGGCACGTGGTGCTGGTAGCAGCCGGCGCCCAGGAAGCTCAGGATCTCCTGGCAGGTCCGGTTCCTGGCCAGGATGCCCTCGACATGCCGCCGCAGGGCATATTCGGACAGGAACGGTTCAGGCAGGTCCAGAGGCTTTGTCAGGCGCAGCTTTTCGGGGACGTCCAGGTAGAGCTCGTCCACACTGCCGGCGCCGACCGCGTCGAGCATCTGCTGCTTGACGGCCGGCGCCGAGTTGGGAATGTAGGGGTAGACAATCGGGTTGTCTTGAGCCATATGCGATCCCTCCTTGGGAGAATTATTTAACCACGAAAAACACGAAGGTGATCCAACGGGACTATTGAGAAGCAGGATACCACAGGTGAGCAATGATGCCAAGTTGGAGGTTAGAGGGTGGAGGGTGGATTAAAGGTCCAAGTGCATCACCGACCTTGTGACTTGACAAGAGGGAGGTTGGCGTATACAATATGTGCGAAGTTTTGAATATTCAATGAAGGTCATAGATAGATGAAAGACAGTGGCGCTTACAAGAAGCAAGCTCAGCTTTTCCAGGCGCTCTCGCACCCGGTGCGGCTGCGCATTCTGGATATTTTGGCACGGCAGGAAGCGTGCGTCTGCCACTTGACGACGATCCTGGGCCAGCGGCAGCCCTACGTTTCACAGCAACTAGCCGCCCTGCGGCAGGCCGGTTTGGTGACCGACCGGCGCGAAGGGACGTTGATCTACTACCGGCTCGCCGACGACCAGCTTGCGCACTTGCTGGACGGTAGTAAGGCGCTGCTCCAGGC
>JAFGOG010000167.1 GCA_016926595.1 Anaerolineae bacterium | reverse complement strand
TCATGCTCCTGTCTAACGCCTTCCGGCCCGATCCACGCGTCGCCCGCGAGGCACAGGCGCTGGCCGAGGCCGGCCACGAGGTCACAGTTGTCTGTTGGGACCGGATGGCCGAGCTTGCCCCTCACCAAGCGCTCGATGGCTATACCGTCGAGCGGGTGTCGAGTGCGCCCAGCCGCTATGGAGCTGGAGCCAGGCAGCTTCTCCGCCTGCCCCGCTTCTGGCGGCAGGCCGCCCATCGCGTGCGCACCCTCAAGCCCCAAGTCGTCCACTGCCACGATCTCGATACCCTGCCCGCCGGCTGGTGGCTAAAGCGGCAGACCGGCGCTCGGCTGGTCTACGACGCCCACGAGGACTATCCGGCCCTGATGTCGCTCTACCTGCCCGCCGCTCTCGTCCGGGCCCTTTCGTGGCTCGAACAGCGTCTGCTCAGCCAGGTCGACTATACCATCACCGCCAGCACCGTCTTTGCCGAGAAGCTCCAGAACTGGGGCATCGAGCGCGTGATCACCGTCGGCAACTACTCGTCCCTGGCCTCCTTTGACGCCATTTCCGCCGCCGAGGTGCTGGCCGAGCGCTCGCGACTGGGGATTAGGCCCGAAGATTATGTCGTGGCCTATATCGGCGGCTTTACCCGCAATCGGCTGCTGCTGCCGCTCATCGAGGCCGCACGCGGGATTCCGGATGTGCAGCTTTTCCTGTGGGGCGACGGGCATCAGCGGGCAGCCATAGAAGCCGCAATTGCCGACGTGCCCAACGCGCGTTACTTGGGCTGGCTGCCCCAGGACCAGGTGCCGCTTTGCACGTGTTTGGCAGACGTTATCTACTACTGCCTGCTGCCCGACTATCCGGGCGCTGTCTATAACGCACCCAACACGCTGTCCAACGCGATGGCCGCCGGCCGGCCCATCATCGCCAACAGCGTGGGCGACCTGGGCCGCATCGTCAGCCAGGTCGGCTGCGGCGTCTTACTGACCACAGTCACCGCTGCGACAATCCGGGAGGCAATAGACGCCCTGCGCGACCCGAAGCATCGTGCCCGGCTGGGCAGTGCCGGGCAGGCAGCAGCCAAGTCGGAGTACAACTGGGCCGCTGCCGCGCGCCGTCTGGCCCATGTGTACGATCAGCTACTGGGCAGGGGGTAACTCATGCGCATTCTGAATGTCGTTGGAGCTCGTCCAAACTTGATGAAAATGGCCCCTATCGTCGCCGAGATGGCCCGTCACCCCGAGATCGAGCAGACCCTGCTCCACACCGGCCAGCATTACGACAAGGCCATGTCCGGCATCTTTTTCGAGCAATTGGGGCTCCCAGCGCCCGATATCTACCTGGGCGTCGGTTCCGGCTCCCACGCCTGGCAAACAGCCCAGATCATGATTGGCTTTGAGCGAGTCTGCCAAGAGCTGCGCCCGGAACTAGTCGTGGTTGTGGGCGACGTGAACTCTACCCTCGCCTGCTCAATCACCGCCGTCAAGCTTTGGATTCCTGTCGCTCATGTAGAGGCTGGTCTGCGGAGCTTTGATCGGCGCATGCCGGAAGAGATCAACCGCATCGTCACCGATTCATTGTCCGACCTGCTCTTCACCACATCACGCGACGCCGACGAAAACCTCGAGCGCGAGGGGATCGATCCGGCCAAGGTACACCTGGTGGGCAACGTCATGATCGACGCCCTCCTGCGCCACCGGCAGCGGGCAGCCGCCAGCGACATCCTCGCCCGGCTGGATCTTTGTCCGCAGGGCTATGCGCTCCTTACCCTCCACCGGCCCTCGAATGTCGACGATCCAGGCACTCTGCGCGGCATCATGTCGGCAATAGAGGTGTTGCAGGCACAACTGCCGGTGGTTTTCCCTGCCCATCCCCGGACCCGGAAAAACCTGGACGCTTTTGACTTGGCCGACCAGGTGGCGGGCCTGCGACACCTGATCATCACCGAACCGTTGGGCTATCTTGATTTCCTATGTCTGATGGATCACGCCCGCCTGGTGCTAACCGATTCGGGAGGTGTACAGGAAGAGACGACCATCCTCGGCGTGCCCTGCCTGACCCTGCGTGAGAACACCGAGCGGCCGGTGACCATAACCGAAGGCACGGCCGAGTTGACTGGCTCGGACCCGGCTCGCATCTTGGCAGCCAGCCAGGCTATTCTAGACGGACACGGCAAGCGAGGTCGAGCCCCTGAACTGTGGGATGGCCATGCGGCCGAGCGCATTGTGCGCGTCATTCTCGACACCGGGGCAGGCAGACCATGAAGGTCGTTTCCATCGTCGGCGCTCGTCCCCAGTTCATCAAAGCCGCACCGGTCAGCCGTGCACTGCGTCAGGTGATCCACGAGGTACTGGTCCACACCGGTCAGCACTACGATTACGACATGTCGGCCATCTTCTTCGACCAACTCCAGATCCCACCGCCTGATTACAACCTGGAGGTCGGGTCTGGCTCCCACGGCTGGCAAACAGGGACAATGCTCATCCGCATTGAAGAAGTGCTGCTGAAGGAACAGCCAGATTGGGTCCTGGTCTACGGCGACACCAACTCGACACTGGCCGGGGCGTTGGCCGCGGTCAAGCTGCACATCCCGCTGGCCCACGTCGAGGCCGGCCTGCGCAGCTTTAACCGGGAAATGCCCGAGGAGTACAATCGGGTGCTGGCCGACCACGCCGCCGACCTGCTATTGTGCCCAACTCAAACGGCCATGGATCACCTAGCTCGTGAGGGCGTAACGCGCGGCGTACATCTGGTGGGCGACGTCATGTACGACGCCGTCCTGTACAACATCGCCCTGGCCGAGCAGCGCTCCGATCCGCTGGCCCGGCTCGGGCTTGCCCCCGGCGGCTATGCCTTGGCCACGATCCACCGCCCGTCCAACACCGACAACCCAACTCAATTACAGGCCATCTTGACTACACTACAGGCCCTTGCTGCGGATTACCCAGTCGTCTTTCCAGTGCACCCCCGCACACGTCAGAAGCTTTCCGAGTTTCCAGCCTCATACACGCCCAACCTACAGCTTGTCGAGCCCGTCGGTTACCTGGACATGCTGCTCCTAGAACGTCACGCCCGGCTGATCCTGACCGATTCGGGCGGCGTCCAAAAAGAGGCTTACTTTTTCGCCGTGCCCTGTCTGACCCTCCGCCGTGAGACAGAGTGGGTCGAGACGATAGACACTGGCTGGAACCGGCTCGTCGGCGGCGATCTGGCATCGGTCGTCCAGTTGGCTCGCGATTTCAAGCCAACCGGCTCGCCGCCGCCGCTCTTCGGTGATGGCCACGCCGCCGAGCGGATCACTACACTGCTAACGGCTGAGGATCGATGCGCATCCTCTACCTGAGCCAGTACTTTCCGCCCGAAGTGGGCGCCACCCAGACGCGGGCCTACGAGATGGCCCGCCATCTGGTGTCCGCCGGCCATCAGGTCACCATGCTGACCGAGGTGCCCAATCACCCATCGGGCATCATTCCGCCCGAGTACCGGGGCAAGCTTTGGCAAAGGTCAGTCCTGGATGGCATCGACGTGATCCGGGTCTGGGTCAAGGCCTCCCCAACCAAGACATTCAGCACACGGATGGCCTTCTATCTGACCTACATGGTCAATGCTGCCCTGGCCGGGTTGGTGCTCGCCCGTGGCCGCTACGACGTGTTGGTCGCCACGTCGCCACCCCTATTCGTGGGTGGGGCGGCTCTCGCCTTGAGCGTTTTGCGCCGCACGCCGATGGTTTTTGAAGTGCGCGACCTGTGGCCCGAGTCGGCAGTGGCGCTCGGCGAGCTCTCCAGCCCCCGCGCCATCGCCCTGGCTGGCAAACTTGAAAAAATGTGCTATAATAGGGCGCGCCGTCTGGTGGTTGTCACCGAGGGGATCTGGCACAGGCTGGCCGAGCGGGGATTCGGCGACAAGCTGGCGCTCATCCCCAACGGGGCCAACACCGACCTATTCCGGCCCGAACCGGCTGCTGGGGCAGCGCTACGGGCCGAGCTGGGCCTTGCCGACAAGTTCGTCGTGCTGTATGCCGGCATCCATGGCATCGCTCAAGGGCTGGAGACAGCATTGGAGGCCGCTCAGCAATTGCGAACGGCGCCCGATGTACATATTGTGTTTGTCGGCGAGGGGCCAAAGAAGGCCGAGCTGTTGGCCATGAAAGAGCGGCTGGGGCTGGCCAACGTTACGATGTTGCCTGAGCGGCCCCGGTCGGGCATGCCGGCTTTTTTGTCGGCAGCAGACGTGGCCCTGGTGCCACTGCGCCGGCTGCAGGTGTTCGAGGGAGCACTACCGTCCAAGATATTCGACGCCTGGGCATGCGGCTGTCCGGTGATTCTGAGCATCGACGGCGAGGCCCGGCGTGTACTGGAGCAGGCCGACGCAGGTCTGTTCGTCGAACCGGAGGATGCCGGTCAGATGGCCCAGGCCATACTGCAACTGAAAGGCGACCCAGCCCTGCTCCGCCGCTATCGCGAAAATGGGCGTCGTTTTGTTGAGGAGAACTATTCCCGGCAGCGGCTGGCAGCCCAGTTGGAAAGGCTACTGCTAGCAGAGATCGGAGAAAAGAGAGAGTAGCTATGGATGCCAATAGACAGGAAGCCAACCGCTGGTTGACGCAAGCACAGCACGATCTTCGGGCGGCCGTGCTGAACCGGCGGGAGAGCTTTCCCGAAATTGCCTGCTTCTTAGCCCAGCAGGCAGCCGAAAAGGCGTTGAGGGCCTTTCTATATGCCCAGGGGAAACAGGTAATCACCGACCATGCCGTCCATCTATTGGCGCGGGCTTGCGCCAGCTACAATACGGCTTTTGTTGCTCTGGAGGAAGCCTGCCGTAGCCTCGATCAGTATTATCTCCCGACCCGTTACCCTGACAGTCTGCCAGGCGGCATTCCACACGAAGTCTATACCGATACACAAGCCAGGCAAGCCACCAAGCTTGCTCAGCAGGTGGTGGACCTGATAGTGAGGTCGTTATGAAAGTCCTGGTGACCGGTGGGGCTGGCTATATCGGCTCCAACTTGGTGGATCGGCTGATCGCCGACAGTCACGAGGTGTGGGTCGTGGATAACCTGTCGACGGGCAAGATCGCCAATATCGTGCATCTACTGAATCACGACCGCTTTCACTTTGTCAACGACACCATCCTGAATGAGGCCCTGATGGATCGCGTCATCGCCGGGGTCGATCAGATCTACCACCTGGCGGCGGTGGTGGGCGTCAAGTACGTCGTCGAGGATCCGCTGAACGGCATCTATACAAATGTCAAGGGGACCGAGGTGGTGCTGGAAAAAGCGTACAAGTATTGGCGGCGCACCGTGATCGCCTCCAGTTCCGAGGTGTATGGCAAGAGCGCCGATGTCCCATGGAGCGAGGATGCCGATCGAGTGCTTGGCTCCACCACCGTGGCCCGTTGGTCGTACGCCATGTCCAAGGCGATCGATGAGCATTTCGCCTTTGCCTACGCCGCCAAGGGACTGCCCGTCTCTATCGTGCGCTACTTCAACTCCTACGGACCGCGCCTCGACCCCAAGGGCTATGGCAGCGTTATTGCCAAGTTCATCACCCAAGCTCGGCTGGGTCAGCCACTCACCGTATTCGGCGGCGGTCAGCAAACCCGGTGTTTCACCTACATCACCGACACGGTGCAAGGCACAATCTTGGCTGGCACCGTGCCCAAGGCAGTCGGTCAGGTGTTCAATATCGGCGCCGATCGTGAGACCCGGATCATCGACCTGGCCCGCCTGATCCGCGACCTGATCGGAGCCGACTCGGAGATCGTCCAGGTGCCCTACCGCAACGTGTTTGGTGAGAATTTTGAAGAGACACAACGCCGTGTGCCCGACGCCCGCCGCGCCGCTGAGATCTTGGGCTTTAGCGCCCAGACCCCTCTGGAGGAAGGTTTGAAACAGACTATTGCCTGGTTTCGGCAGGCCTGGCCACGTGATGCCCTGGCCCCGGGCCGGGCCGACCTGGCGGGCTTTTTCGATCCTTCCGATCGAGAGAGCAAACCATAGAAGCATTGCATACTTGCTTATTTCCCTGGGGAGGATGAGGTAACAGTTCATGCGTACAAGGTTGAGTGTCTTCTGCGATAAGGTCATCGAAGCAGGCTGGCTGGCAGCTTTGGTGATCATTCCGCTTTTTTTCAACATCTACTCGCAGCGTGTATTCGAGCCAGACAAACTGTCGTTGTTGCGTTCCATTGCCCTGGCAATGGGCGTGGCCTGGATCATCCGGCTCGTCGAGGATTGGCGCAGCGCTGCCCCACCCCTCCCAACTGCAAGGCAGGGGACCGCAAGCGATGATACAGAGTCCCTGCCTGCGAGCACTCTGGCGCGCCCATCAGTTTGGCAGCGGGTGGTCAAGACGCCACTGATACTGCCAACCTTATTACTGATCTTGGTCTATCTCGTCAGCACGGCCTTGTCGGTCGTTCCTCAAGTCAGCCTATTGGGCTCCTATCAGCGCCTGCAAGGGACCTATACCACCCTGTCGTACATCATCGTTTTTTTCCTGATGCTCCAGGGGCTGCGCACCAAGCAGCAACTCAATCGGGCCATCACCGTCGCCATCCTCGTCAGCTTCCCCATCGCCCTGTACGGCCTTGTCCAGCATTTTGGCATGGATCCTCTGCCGTGGGGCGGCAACGTAACCGCCCGCGTGGCGTCGAATATGGGCAACGCCATCTTTGTCGCTGCTTTTCTGATCATGGTCGTACCCTTGACCCTGGCTCGTCTGATGGAGAACTGGAAGGAAGCGGCCGGCGAGCTCAACGCCCGGGATGGATTGGTGGGTGTCGTTGCCTTTGTGCTGCTGGCTGGCGCCCTACTCGTTGGAATGCTCTTGCGTCCCGACTCGAATGCCACCTGGCTGCGCGTGGCGGCGCTCGTGGCCGGTCTGGGTCTCCAGGTCCCGATCTATCTCTTTACCCCGGCTGAACGCCGCTCGCGGGTGCTGGCCATCGCCCTACCGCTGAGTTTTGCCTTTCTGGTCGGCTTTTCCTGGGTGTTGGAGCTGCTCTTTCCACCAGCCACGCCCCAGTATTTCTGGCTGGGCCTGCTAGCTATGGTCATCTTTGTCACAGCCATGGCCGCCTTTGCCTACTATTTGCGCAAGCCCGTCGCCCGGTTGTTGTTGGTGGCCGCCTATTTCAGCATCCTTATCACCCAGATCATCTGCATTTTTTACACCCAGAGCCGTGGCCCACAGATAGGCTTGGTAGCTGGCACGGTCTTCTTCCTGGCCCTGTTGGGGCTCGTCCGGCGACAGGTGTGGTTGTCCTGGTCGGCCGGTACCCTTGCTGCCCTGGCAATCGTGTTCCTGGTGGTATTCAACACAGTTCAGTCACCCTTCCTGGACAAGCTGCGGGAGACTCGCTACATCGGGCGCCTGGGCAAGCTCCTCCAAACGGAAAGCGGCACCGGCAAGGTGCGTATCCTGATCTGGGAGGGCGTGGTCAACATGATCGACTGGCACGACCCGCTGGAATACCCCGGCGATCCGCCCACACCCGACCGTTTCAACGCACTGCGGCCGATCATCGGGTATGGGCCAGAATCGATGTACGTGGCCTACAACCGTTTCTACCCGCCGGACCTGGCTCATTATGAAAAGCGCAACGCTTCACCCGACCGATCGCACAATGAGACGTTCGACGCATTGGCAACCACCGGTGGTGTTGGCTTTGCTGTGTACATGTTTCTGTTTACCAGTGTCTTTTACTATGGCCTAAAGTGGCTGGGGCTAATTCAGAAACGGTGGCAGGCGCTCGCCTTTCTCGGACTGTGGATCGGCAGCGGAGTACTGGGCAGCATCGTTGCCTGGGCCTGGGGCGGACCGGTGTATGTCGGCGTCGGCATCCCCATCGGGGTGATGGCCGGACTGGCCGTATACGTGCTGGTCTTTCTCGTGGAGGCGACCGTTCGCTTCGAGACGCGACAGCGCATCGGCGGGCGCTATGCGCTGTGGATGCTGGCCCTGCTGTCAGCCATCGTGGCCCATTTCGCCGAGATCCACTTTGGGATCGCCATCGCCTCAACTCGTACCTATTTCTGGGCTTTCGCCGCCTTGATGGTCGTAATCGGCACCCGTCTGGCCATGCAGCCTGTCGACACGGTAGTTGAAATCACCCCCGGCAACGCAAGCAGGCCAACTGTTGCCGGAGCAGAACCAAAAACGACCTCGCGCCGTCGCAAGCGCCGCGGCGAACAGGCAGCTCCACTTCCGGCCAAGGTGTCCGAGAGAGGCAATCGCGACTGGCTGGGCTGGGTGCTATTCTTGAGCATCGTGGCGATCCTGATCCTCGGCACCATGCTGTTTGATTTTGTTACTATCCAAGAGGGCAATCCAGGCCCGATCGCCACGATCTGGAGATCGCTGGTGACCAAGGGCGGCGATCCTGCTCCGCCCGTCATGCTTGCCCTGTTTGCCGCGACGTGGATGACGATTGGCATGATCGGCCTCAGCGACCTGGCTTCCCGCGAAGAGCTGGTGGGTCGCAAACAGGGGATGCAGTCCACAGTGCTCGATTGGCTGGAAGCAGTAGGCATCTATGCTGGAGTGAGCATCGGGGGCGCGGCGCTGTTTGGGCTACTACACACTATAAACCTAAAACCGGCGACTGGGGTCACCGCAACAAACCCGGTGTCCAATACCATCACATTCTACTACATCGCCATATTCGTCATCATCACGGCCCTGGCCGCAGTATTGACCTTCGCCTTTAGGCGATCTGCCCACAGTCAGGCTGCTGCTGCGCGTCCCCCTTCTCAAAAAGGGGGAAATGCTGTGGGCGCCAGCAGAGTTGGGCGCCGCAGCGCCCAACAAGGCCGGATCGGCGTCGCAGCCGTAGCAGTGGTCCTGGTGCTAATAGTCGGGATCCTGATCTATGCCTCCAACCTGAGCATCATCCGAGCTGACATCCTTTACAAACAAGGGCTCAGTTACGAAAACGCCAAAATATGGACTACGGCCATAGGCTTTTACGAGAAAGCGATAGACATCGCCAAAGACCAGGATTTCTACTACCTGTTCCTGGGTCGGGCCAACATGGAACAGGGCAAGGCTGCCACAGGGCAAGAACGCAATAGTTACCTGACTAAAAGCGAACAAGCCCTGCTGGAAGCACGCCACATCGCACCACTGAACACCGATCACTCGGCCAACCTGGCCCGGTTGTTCCGGACGTGGGGCAGTCTGAGCTCTGGTCAGGATCGCCTGGATCGGCTCAACAAGGCGTTGGCCAATTACGAGGCCGCCACCGCTCTCAGCCCACACAACGCCCAACTGTTCGACGAATGGGGACAAACGTACGCCGTTCTGGGCGAATACGACAAAGCCATGGAAAAGTACCAACAAGCTTTGGCGCTAGACAGCAAGTACAATCAGACCTACCTGCTCATCGGCGAACTGGCCATGCAGCAGAAAAAGTGGGACGAGGCCAAAGCAACTTATGAACAGTTGATCGCCCTCAGCCCCAAGTCGGCGGACGCCTACGGCGCCTTGGGTTATGTCAATACCCAAATGGGGGATCTGGAATCGTCGCTGCAAGCTTATCAGAAAGCAGTCGAGCTCAGCCCCAAGAACTTTAATCACCGCAAGAACCTGTCGATCATCTACCAACAACTGGGCAAGCTCGATGAGGCGATTCAGGAAGCGACCGAAGCCCTAGCGCTGGCCACCACTGACGATCAGAAACAGACGATGCAGAACTTTATTGCCCAGCTACGCCAGCAGCAAGCTGCTCCCACCGCCGAGGAGGCCCAACAAGCGCAGGAACTCCTCATCACGGGCAGTACGCAGATGAACGCTGGGCAGTGGATCTCGGCAGAAGCCAGCTTTTCCCAGGTATTGACCCTCGATCCGTACAATGCACAGGCTCACAGCGCCTTGGCCTACGTATACGCCAAACAGGGCCGCACAGACGAGGCGATCGCCGAGAACCTGACTGTGATCGAGCTGGCGCCGACAGACTATAACAGCCACAAGAACCTGGCCATCCTCTACCAGCAAAAGGGCGACCTTGCCGCCGCTCTTTCAGAAGCCGAACAGGCATTGGAATTGGCCCCAACAACCGAAATTACGACGCTACAAACCTACGTCGACCAACTAAAAAAGGCCGTCGGGGAGGCGCCGCCCGCCGAAAAGGCCGGCGACCTGACGCCAGAGGAGCGCAACGACATGTATACCGCCTCACCGTCGATGACAATCGACACAAACAAATCGTACCAGGCAACGATCATCACCGCCAAAGGCAACATCGTCATCAGTCTGGCGACCAAGGACGCCCCACAAACCGTCAACAACTTTGCCTACCTGTCGCGCCAGGGCTTTTACGACGGCCTGACCTTCCATCGCGTAGAGCATCAGTCTGGGTTTGAGCTGATCCAAGGCGGCGATCCCCTGGGCCAGGGGAATGGCGGGCCCGGCTATACGATCCCGGCCGAGATCGGCCTGCCTCACGACCAAGGAGCCATCGCCATGGCCCGCCTGTCCGATCAGGTCAATCCAGAAAAGGCTTCGTCGGGCAGCCAGTTCTACATCTGCCTGGTACCGATCCACCAGCTCGACGGTGGCTACACTGTCTTTGGCTATGTGACCGAAGGTTTGGATATAGCCAAACAGATCGCCGTCGGCGACAAGATACTGGCTATTCTGATCACGGAGAAATAGACCTGCTGGCTTACAGACAGTCGCCGGAGTAATGCCCGGTGGGAATGTCCCCGGAGCGAAGCGAAGTGAGATGGACCTCATGGGAACTGATGTGACGACCTACATGCTCATCTTTGCCAGCGCTCTGGCCGTGGCAGTGGGCGGAACGCCGCTGGTGCGGCGCCTGGCGCTGCAGCTTGGCATCATCGACCGGCCCAGTGCCCGCAAAATCCACCTCAAGCCCGTTCCCTTGCTGGGCGGACTGGCCATCTATGCCGCCTTTATCGCCGCCCTGCTCCTATTCGGCAACCGCTTTCGCCTGAACGAGCTGATCAGCATCCTGGTCGGCGCCAGCCTGATGTCGTTCCTCGGCGTGTGGGATGACCGTCGCAGCCTGAGTCCATGGCTCAAGCTGATCGGCCAATTCCTGGCTGCCTCGATCCTCGTCGTGACCGGTGTGTACATCGGCACCTTCCCCTGGGAACCGCTCAACATCGCCTTGACCCTTCTCTGGGTCGTCGCCATCACCAATGCCATGAACCTGTTGGACAACATGGACGGCCTATCGGGCGGCATCGGTGCGGTGGCCTCGATCTTTTTTCTGCTGCTGGCTGTGATGAACCGTCAATACCTGGTCGGCGCCCTGTCAGCCGCTCTGCTAGGAGCCTGTCTCGGCTTTCTGGTGT
The DNA here is from genome assembly GCA_016926595.1 of Anaerolineae bacterium. The sequence goes on along the minus strand of JAFGOG010000167.1, from coordinate 521 downwards.
ACAACTTTAATCCGGCCAGTATCTTTATGGGCGACACCGGTGCCCTGTTTCTTGGCTTTGTGCTGGCCGCCACAGCCATCAAGCTCCGCTTCCCCGAAGGCATCGAGATCGTCACCTGGATGGTGCCAGTCCTGATCCTGGGCCTGCCCTTGTTCGACACTGCCCTGGTCATCATCTCCCGGCTGCGGCGCGGGTTGAATCCGCTGACCACCCCCGGCAAGGACCACGTCTCGCATCGCCTGGTGGCGATGGGCAGCACCCGGCGCGAAGCGGTGCTCATCTGCTACCTGATCTGCGCCGGGCTGGGTATCCTGGCCTTGTTCATCACCCAGGCCAGCCTGATCGAGGGCTATGTCGTCGGCGGAGCCGTCGCCTTGACCGGCCTGTGGGGACTGTGGAAGATGGAACAGGTAGATTTCCCAGGCAAAGAGCTGCGGGGCACATTCCCAAGGTATCTGAATGGAACTGGCAACCAAGATCGTCGATAGATCAGCCCGCGTCGCTGCCATCGACCATGGCCT
>JAFGOG010000015.1 GCA_016926595.1 Anaerolineae bacterium | reverse complement strand
CCGACCAGATCGGCGTCGCCCCCGGCGCCAAGTGGATCGCCTGCAAAGGCTGCACTACCAGCTCGTGCTCCGACGCCGACCTCAACGCCTGCGCCGACTGGATGCTGGCCCCGGGAGGCAGCACCAGCATGCGACCCCAGGTGGTCAACAACTCGTGGGGCGGCTGCGACTATGACAACTGGTACCGCACCAAGACCGACGCCTGGCTGGCCGCGGGCATCTATCCCGTCTTTTCCAACGGCAACACCTCCAACTGCGGCTACAGCTCGGCCTTTTGCGGCAGCGTCGGCACCCCGGCCACCTACAAGGACGTGACCGGCGTCGGCGCCACCACCTCCACCGACGGCATCGCCAGCTTTTCTCTGTGGGGTCCATCGGTCGACCCCAATGCGAGCGGTGAGATCAAGCCCGACGTCAGCGCCCCGGGCAACAGCATCCGCTCCTCGGTCAATACCAGCGACACCAGCTATGCCACCTACAGCGGCACCTCCATGGCCGCGCCCCACTACTCTGGCGCGCTGGCGCTTGTCTGGTCGGCCTGCCCGTCGTACATCGGCAACTTTGCGGCCACCGAACAGCTCATGAAGGACAGCGCGGCCAAGATCGCCTACGCCACCGGCTGCGGCAACGAAGGCCCGGGCAACATCCCCAACAACGCCTTTGGCTATGGGCGGATCGACGTCCTGGCCGCCGTCAACGCCTGCGCCGGCTCTACCCCGACGCCGACCCCTGGCCCTTCGCCCACACCCACCAAGACGCCCACCCCGGTGCCCGTCCAGCCGATCCTGCTGGTGGACGACGACGCCGGCTCGACCTACCAGGCCTATTTCACCGCCGCGCTGAACAGCCTGGGCAGGAGCTATGACACCTGGACAGTCTACACCCAGGGCTCGCCTTCGGCGGCCACGCTGCAAGCGCACCAGATCGTCATCTGGCTCACCGGCAGCGACTATTCGACCACCCTGACCAGCACCGACGAGTCGAACCTGACGACCTATCTGAACGGCGGCGGCAAGCTGTTCATCACCGGCCAGGACATCGGCTATGACATCCGCACCGATGCCTTTTACGGCAGCTATCTGCACGCCAGCTACGTGGCCGACGACACCAACGTCACCACCCTGACCGGCTATGACATCCTGAGCGGCGTCAACATCGCCATCTCTGGAGGCGACGGCGCCAACAACCAGAACTATCCTTCGGCAATCGGCCTGGGCACGGGGGCTGTCGGCCTGTACGACTATGACGGCACTACCTACACCTGGGGCGCGCTGCGTTGGGAGGGCGCCTACCGCGTTGTCTATTTCGCCTTTGGCTTTGAGGCGATCAGCACTGCGGCCACTCGCGCCTCGGTCATGAGCAACGTGCTGAGCTGGCTGGAGGGCGGCGCCCCGCCGCCGACCGCCACCCCGACGGCCACACCTATCGTCCCCACGGCCACGCCGACCAATACTCCGACCCCCGGTCCAACAGCCACTAACACACCAGTACCGTCGGGCGATGTCATCTGGCTGTCGTTGTCGGCCAACGCCTCGTTGGGGACACTGGGCACCGTCAACGACGAGGACATTGTGGCCCTGGACACAGGCACGGGAGTCTACTCCTGGGTGTTTGACGGCTCGGACGTGGGCATCACCACCGACATCGACGCCTTTGACGTGCTGCCCAACGGCCACATCCTGATGTCGTTCGACGCCTCGACCTCGGTGACCGGCGTCGGCACGGTGTACGATCCCGACATCGTCGAGTTCACCCCCACATCGCTGGGCTCGACCACCGCCGGCGCCTTCACCTGGAAGTTCGACGGCTCTGACGTGGGGCTGAGCAACACCTACGAGGACGTCGACGCGCTCTACTTCCTCGCCGACGGCACGCTGCTGGTCTCGACCCGAAGCACCTTTAGCGTCTCCGGCATCTCGGGGGCGGACGAGGATCTGATCCGCTTTACCGCCACGTCGTGGGGCTCGACCACCGCCGGCACGTGGAGCTGGTACTTTGACGGCTCTGACGTGGGGCTGTCGACCAGCTCGTACGAGGACGTGGACGGCATCTGGGTGAACCAGGCGATCACGCCCTACCCCGACATCTACCTCAGCACCCTCGGCTCCTTCTCGGTGAGCGGCGTGTCGGGGGCCAACGAGGACGTCTTTGTCTTCCATCCCACGGCGATCGGCTCGACGACGGCCGGCACCTTCGGCCCCGGCCTGTTCGTGGACGGCAGCCTGTTTGGCCTGTCGTCGTACGACGTGGACGCCTTTGACGTCCAGTAGGAAGTAAAAAAGAGACCTGACGGGTTTGGGGACACCCGTCAGGTCTTTTTCTTTTAGCGTGCTAGTACGCCCGCGCCCAGTAGGCCCACTCCTCAGCCGGCTGGCCGCACACCACGCACCTGCCCGGCCCGCCGCCGCCCTGATCCAGCGGGATGTTGCGGTTAGTGGCCTTGGTCTCCTCCTTGATCCTGGCCTCGCAGGCGTCGTCGCCGCACCAGTAGGCCTTGGCCCAGCCGCCAGCCACGATCTGTCTCAGCTCGTCATAGGTCCGCGCCTCGTGGATGTTGGCCTCCATAAAGGCGGCCGAGCTGGCCAGCATCCCGGCCTGGATAGTGTCCAACAGCTTGCCCACCGCGTCGGCCAGGCCGTCCATGCTGGCCGGCGATTTGCCGGCCCTGCCGGCCACGTCGCGCCGGGCCAGCATCACGCTCTGCTGGGCCACGTCGCGCGGGCCGATCTCGACCCGCAGCGGCACGCCGCGCAGCTCCCACTCGTTGAATTTCCAACCGGGCGTGAACTCTTCGCGGGCGTCCACCTTTACCCGGAAGCGCGTCGCAAGCTCGGCGCGGACCCGCTCGACGGCCTCCAGCACCGCCCCCTTTTGGCCTTCTTCCCGCCAGATCGGGACGATGACCACCTGGTAGGGCGCCAGCTTGGGCGGCAGCTTGAGCCCCTGGCCGTCGCCGTGAACCATGATGATGGCGCCGACCATGCGCGTGCTGAGCCCCCAGCTCGTGGTCCAGCAGTGCTGCAGCTCGTTCTTCTCGTCCAGGTAGCGGATGTCGAACGCCCTGGCAAAGTTCTGGCCAAAGAAGTGGCTGGTGCCGGCCTGGAGGGCCCACTTGTTGCCCATCATCGCCTCGATGCTGTAGCTGGCGACGGCCCCGGCGAACTTTTCGGTGCGGCTCTTGCGGCCCTCGACCACGGCGATGGCCGCGTCGTTGACGGCAAAATCGGCGTACACGCCCAACATGCGCCGCGTCTCCTCCTGCGCCTCGCCGGGCGTGGCGTGGGCGGTGTGGCCTTCCTGCCAGTAGAACTCGAGCGTCCGCAGGAAAAGCCGGGTGCGCATCTCCCAGCGCACCACGCTGCCCCACTGGTTGATCAGGATCGGCAGATCGCGATAGGAGCGCACCCACTTGGCATACATGTGGCCGATGACCGTTTCGGACGTGGGCCGCACCACCAGCGGCTCCTCCAGCTCCTTTCCCCCGCCGAACGTCACCACCGCCAGCTCTGGCTTGAACCCTTCCACATGCTCCTTCTCTTTTTGCAAGAACGACATCGGGATCAGCAGCGGGAACAGCGCATTCTGGTGCCCGGTCTCCTTGAACCTGCGGTCGAGGCCCTGCTGGCAGTTCTCCCACAGCGCCGTCCCATAAGGCAGAACCACCATGCAGCCCCGCACCGGGGCATAGTCGGCCAGCTCGGCGCGGACGACGACCTCGTTGTACCACGCCGAATAGTCTGTGCTTGGCGATGTCAGCTTTTTCTCTTCAGTCATCTTGCCCTCCTATCATCGGCCTGTCGATTCTTTGCTGTCGGCTATGGCCTTTTTCACCCCGGCCTCCAGCTCTTTCCTGCCGGGCCCGCGGCTGAACTCGGCGCTGAAATCGGCCGCCGCCTCTTCCAACGGCACCTCGTACCCGGTCTCTTCGCTAAGATAATACCGATGCTCGATCAACCACAGGTACAGGTCGGCCTCGGTGCGGCCCGGAAACTGCTCCAGTATCTCCGCCTCGCGGATGATCTCGACCAGCGGACAATAGACCTCGTCGTACCAACGCGCCACCGCCTCGCCGTAGGGCACCTCGCGGCTCTCACGCTGGCTCACAAAGTAGCGATGCACGGCGATGTGCTCCTCCAGCTTGCGGTACTGGCCGGGCACGGTGAACTCGATCTGCTGTTCCGGCCGCAGCCGGTCCAGGCCCGTCTCGAACAAAAAGGCCGCATATTCCCCCTTTAGGTCCAGATCGGCCTCGACCGTGTCGGCCGGCAGCGGCACAGGCGTCTCGAGCTCGGTGACGTACGCCTCGACGTGCGTCGCTCCCATCTCTTTCAGCACCGAGACACGGTGGTGCCCATCGCGCACAAAGTACGCGTCGCCGATCTTGTATACCTCAATGGGCGGCAGGCCCTCCTTCTGCGTCGCTTCATATACCACCCGCCACCGCTCGCGGATGTGCTCCTGGGCCGGCAGAAAAGCCCGGTCAAAGTCCTGGTAGCGCCCCACGCTGCCCACGATCTTGTCCAGCGGGATCATCTGCAGCCCGGCATAGTGCTGCCCCCGGATCTTGAGCTTGTCACGGACGGCGTCGAACGACAGCAGGCCGGACTGAATGCCCTGTTTTCCTTTGAGCAAGCCCAGCACCCCCTGCCACAGAGCTCGCCGGCGAGCCCGGCTGAACGCCTCGTTGGCCTGGAACCTCATGGCAGAGTCATGCATAGCCGCCCTGTCCCCTCCTCCAGGTTCAGCATCCGGTAACCGTAGGCGTTGATCACCAGCGTATTGCGGTACATGGTCTCCCGTACCTGAGTTGGGTCGTAGACATGGACATGGCCATGGATCAGGTACTGGGGCCGGAAATAGCGCATCATCGTCAGAAAAGCCCGAAACCCCTGGTGGCACAGATCCGCCCGGTCGTGAACGCTGTATGGCGGCGCGTGGGTGATCAGAATGTCCAGGTAGCGCCCGTAGCGCAGCTTGTTGAGCACCAGACACGGCGCCAACTGCCACATCTTGAGCGCCATCTCCCGATCTGTGTACTGGAAGTATGGACTGTCGTTGTAGCGCATCGAGCCTTCGAGTCCGGCGATCAGCAGCCCGCGGTAGCGGACCACCCGCCCGTCCAGGTTCTCGCCCCCTTTCGGGTATTCCCACTTGTCCCGAGTCTCATATATGCCTTTGATCTCCTGCGGATGGTTACCGACGACGTAGAACAGCGGCCCGCCCAGCATAGTCAACACAAACTCCAGGTAATACTGGGGCAGATCGCCGCAGCTCAGCACCAGGTCCACCTCGCCCAGGACCCGGCGGATGGCGGCGCTGTACAGCATCTCGTCAACTCGATCGCTGATCGCCAGGATCTTCATCTAGCCCTTCAGTCCGGCAGGCACAATAAAAGGCCAGCTCTCAGACCGATCTGGAGAGCTGGCCCGTTGAATGCCAAACGACAAGCGCAAGCTATCCAGAACCGCCCTCTGGCGGCAGGCTAGGGCTACCAGGGGTACCACCCGGCGAGCGGCGGATAGCAGTTTGCGCGTTCAAATCAACCTCAACCTCTTCTCAGATTAGCCTTCACACTATACCACAAAATCGATTTTTGTCAAATCGGAGATTTGACCCTTGGCGTCACCTCATCGGCCAAAAGCCGCCCGCCGCCACCCGCAGCAGCGTATCGACGATCAACCCCAGGATAAACAGCCCGCCAAACATCCGGTTATGGAAAAAGGCAAAACCGGAAAACCAGGTTGGCCAGGCCGGATAGCCTTCGGGCGGGTCCTCTGGGCGCGGCTTGCCGAGCACGCGGAGCACCATGAACAGGCGTTGCCCGGCCAGCAAGACCACCAGCATCACCGGGGTGAAATAGCGCGGCACAAAGATCAGATAGACGATCACGGCATAGATCAGCGCCAGCGCCGCCATGTTGATATAGCGCGCCGTCTTCTCGCCCACCCTCACCGGCAGGGTGCCCACCCCCCTTTTCCTGTCGTCGGCCAGCTTGTCGATGTGCTTCCCGACGTTGATGCTGGCCACACTCAGGCCAAAGGGCACGCCGGCCAGGGCCACGTTCCATACATTCCCAGTCCAGCCGCGGGCGAGGACGATGTACACCCCGGCGATCAGGATCGGGCCCCAGATCAGAAAGATGGACAGCTCGCCCAGGCCCAGATACTTGAGCGGCCAGGTGTAGAGCAGCAGTACCACTGCGCCAAAAGCGAAAAGGCCAATGACCACCGGATTCAAGCCGGTGTAGACCAGGGCGAAAACCCCCGCCAGCGCCGCCAGCACGCCGCTGGCGGCGAACCACCGCAACTGCTGGCGATTGGTCCAGAACCCCTGCACCAGGGGATGGGCTCCGTACTGTGTCCGGAAATAGTTGTCGCTGTCGACGCCGCGGTTGAAATCGGTATAGTCGTTCAGCAGGTTGTTCGTGCCGTGGGCGACGAACAGGCCGAGGGTGACGACCAGCCACGGCAGCCAGGCGAAATAGCCATCGCGCCAGGCCAGCAGCCCGGCGATGATGCACGAATAGATCGTCACCGTGGTCACCGCCGAGCGGGTGGCGATCAGCCACTTGGACACGACGTCGAGCCGGTCCCACTCTTTCTTGTCGTCGATCTTGACCAGGGTCCACAGGGCGGTCCGCCACATGGCCAGGCCGGTTTTCTTGTCGTTCACAAGCCCTCCCGCACAGTCGGTAAGGATTATAGAAGCAAGCGGGCAGTTTGTCAATTCCCGCCGCGCCCCTACAACCCTGTTGACACACCTGGCCGGCTGTGCTATACTCCAGGCGCGCGATAATTCCCGGGTCGGAGCGCCGTCGAGCTGGAGCCAGTGAGCTGGAGAGGGATCGTCCTGCAGATTGCCTACCGCCTGCGCCGCCATTTCTGCGGCGGCTGGTCGATGGGCCGCTGGCTGGGAGCGCTGCTCCTCCTGGCCGCCGCCGGCGTCCTGATCGGTTCCAGGATGGCGAGATGGCCGCTGGCTGCGGCCGTGGGCGTCCTGTTCCTGGCTTATGCCGGCATTTTGTACTGGGCCATGCGGCGGCGATACATCCACTTTGCGCCCGATGAGGCGCTCCTGGACGATCGGCCGCCGTTCGCCGGCCTCGACATGGCCGACCTGATCCCGACCCGGGCCAGCGGCTGGTTCACCGTCGAGGGCAAGCGCCAATATTACGTCGACCTCGACGCCGACTATCAGACTGTGCCGTCGCGGGAGCATATCGTCTTGGCCCGCGTTCACCCATCGCGCTTTTTACTGGTGGGCCGCTGGCTAGAGTGGGAGATAGGGTGGTGGTACATCTTTTTCGAGCCGGCCATGATCCGGCAGATGCGGTTGGGACACCTCTATTTTGGCGCCCGGCCGCGCCCGGCGGTCCGGCTGACCTACAGGCCGGACGTCAAGACGATCGAAACGATCCACCTGGCCTTTGACAACCTGGCAGCGCTCAGGCAGGTCTGGGCCGATCTGATGGTCGATGCGCCGCCTGATACAGGTCCCTAGCATTGATTGAACCTGATAGAGGTCTTGACGGTTAGAATAGCAAACAGCCCCGATACTGGGCCGCATGCAGGAGGAGATAAAATGTCTGACAGAAAAGTCGAGCGAAGCACCCTCATCGACGCCACACCGGAAATGGCCTTCGAGGCCGTGACCAGGGCCAGCGAGCTGCGCGAGTGGATGTGCGACTATGCCTGGACTGTGCTCCAACCCAAAGGCGCCTACCAGGTCCGCTGGGACAGTGGCTACCAGGCCAGCGGCCGGTTCGTCGAGCTGGATCCGCCCCGCCGCGCTGTTATTACCTGGCAGGGCACCGGCGAGCCGGGCGAGACGACCGTCACCTTTACCGTCGAGCCAGAGGCCGGCGGCACGCGCGTCACCATCGTCCACGCCGGCTTTGGCCCCAGCCCTGAGTGGGACGCACATGTCGCCGCGTCGGAAAAGGGCTGGGATCAAGGCCTGGACAACCTCAAATCGACCTTGGAGACCGGCACCGACCTGCGCATTGCCAGCCGGCCGTTCATGGGCATCCTGTTCGATGTCCTCAATGCCGAACGGGCGGCCAAGGAAGGCATCGCCGTCAACGAGGGCGTCTATATCAACGACACCATCGAAGGCAGCGGCGCCCGGGCCGCCGGCCTGGTCAAGGGCGACGTGATCGTCTCCCTCGACGGCGTCGCCACACCCGGCTACCACGAGCTTGGGCCGATCTTGAGCCGCCACCACGCCGGCGACACCATTGAAGCGGTCGTGGTCCATGGCCAGGAGCGCCGTACCATTGCCCTTACCCTGGGCCAGCGGCCCGTCGAAGAGACGCCGCCCACCGCCGATGACCTGGCCAACCGCGTGGCCGAGCTGTACGCCGAGACTGACGTCGCGCTCAAGGCCGCCGTCGAAGGGCTGACCGACGACGAAGCCAGCCGGTCGCCGGCCAAGGGCGAGTGGTCGGTCAAGGAGGTGCTGGCTCACCTGTCGATCACCGAGCGGGACCAGCAGTGCTTTGGCTTTTGCGTCGCCGTGGACGGTTTTGTGGACACCGGCCCAGGCGACCCCGCCGCGCTGTCAGGCCGGTTGGCAGCCGCCCTGGAGATCACCCCCACCCTGGACGGGATGGTATCCCGCTTCCTGGCCGACGAGGCGGAGACGGTGGCCCTGATACGCCGGCTGCCCGCCACGACCGTCGCTCACAAGGCCCGCTTCCACCGCCTCAGCCAATACATGGTCGGGCTGCCCGCGCACACCAAAGAGCACATCGGGCAGATCAAGGCCACCATCCAGGCCGTCCGCGCCGGGTAGTAGAGGCGAATGCCGTCTCAGGGTTGGTCACCCGGTCAACTGCTCAAGATCGTCCGCACCTTCCCGGTGCGGACGATCGTTGACTCGCTGCTCCATCCGCTGCGCCGCTGGTATTATGACAACTGGTGCGCCGCACCCGCGGCCGGCCGCCGGCCAATGCTGCGTCGCCCCTTTGGTCGCGCGCGGGACAGGGAACCCTTGGGCGACATTGTCGCCTGCCGCACCGGCGGCGCGATTCCGCCCAATTGCGTCGACCTGGAGGCCGCCAACGGCGTCCTGCGCCTGGAGGTGCTGGCCGCCGGCCTGATCCGCCTCCGCCTGCGCCGCGCCGGGCCAGACGGCTTCCCGCCCCTCTTTTCCTATGCCTTGGACCCGGATGCGAAATGGCCGCCGGTCCCCTTTGACCTCGACGACGGCCCCCAGGTGGTTACGATCCGCACCGCCGACCTGGTCTGCGCCGTGCAGAGATCGCCCTGCCGCTTGGCCTTCTACGATGCCGGCGGCCGCCTGCTGAGCGACGACGGCGCCGGACTTGGCTTCCTGGACCTGGGCGCCTTTTGCACCCGCCGCCTGGCGGAGGGCGAGCCGGTCTATGGCCTGGGCGAAAAGGCCTTTGACCTCAACCTGCGGGGCAGATCTCTGGAGATGTGGAACACCGACCCCGGCTCTTACCCGCCGGGCCGCGACCCGCTCTACCACAGCATCCCCTTCCTGGTCAGCCTGCACAATGGGCAGGCCTACGGCCTCTTTTTCGACAACCCCGGCCGCGCCCACCTGGATTTGGGCCGGTCCCGGTCCGACCTGCTTAGCTACAGGGCCGGCGCCGGCGAGCTGTGCGCCTACTTTTTCGGCGGGCCGGGCATCTCGGACGTGCTGGCCAGCTATACCCGGCTCACCGGCCGGATGCCTCTGCCGCCCCGCTGGGCGCTCGGCTACCACCAGAGCCGCTGGAGCTACTCCCCTGAAGAGCAGGTCCGTTCCCTGGCCGCCGAGTTCCGCCGCCGCCGCATCCCCTGCGACGCCATCCACCTCGACATCGACTATATGGACGGCTTTCGCATCTTTACCTGGGACCCCGGCCGCTTTCCCGATCCGCCGCGCCTGCTGGCCGACCTGCACGAGCAGGGCTTTCGCGCCATCGCCATCATCGATCCGGGCGTCAAGGTCGATCCGGGCTATGCCGTTCACGATCAAGGACTGGCCCGCGGGTTTTTCTGCAAGCTGCCCGACGGCCGGCCCTTCCGCGGTCCGGTCTGGCCCGGCGACTGTTATTTCCCCGATTTCACCGATCCCCAGGTCCGGGCCTGGTGGGGCGAGCTGTACCGCCCCCTGCTCGACGCCGGCCTCGACGGCTTTTGGAACGACATGAACGAGCCGGCCATATTCCTCGGCCAGACCATGCCGCCCCACCTGGTCCACGACTATGACGGCCACGGCGCCTGCCACGGCGAGGTCCACAACGCCTACGGCCTCCAGATGGCCCGCGCCAGCGCCGAAGGGCTGCGCCGCCTGCGGCCCAACGAGCGCGTGCCGCTCATCACCCGTTCGGCTTATGCCGGCGTGCAGCGCCACGCCCTGGCCTGGACCGGCGACAACTGGTCTACCTGGGCCCACCTCCGCCTCGGCGTGAGTATGTGCCTGAACCTGGGGCTCAGCGGCGTCGCCTTTTGCGGGCCCGACACCGGTGGCTTTGCCGGCGACTGCGACGGCGAGCTCCTGGCCCGCTGGACCCAGGTCGGCGCCCTGACCCCCTTTTTCCGCAACCACTCCGCCGCCGGCGCCAGGCCCCAGGAGCCGTGGGCCTTTGGCGAGCCGTACGAATCGATCTGCCGCCGCTGGATCGAGCTGCGCTACGAGCTGCTGCCCTACGCCTACACCGCCGCCTGGCAGGCAGCCCAGGCCGGATTGCCGATGATGCGCCCCCTGGCCCTGGCCTTCCCCACCGACCGGCGCACCTACAACCTCGACGACCAGTTCCTGTTCGGCGACGCCCTCCTGGCCGCGCCGGTCGGCTACCCCGGCCAGACCCGGCGGCGGGTCTACCTGCCAGAGGGCGCCTGGTACGACTTTTGGACCGGCACGGGGTGCGGCGGCGATATGGAGGTCGACGCGCCGCTGGAGCGGATGCCGATCTTTGTCCGGGCCGGCTCTGTCGTGCCGATGGCGCCCGTGGTGCAGCACACCGGCGAGTGGCCGCCCCCGGCCCTGCACCTGCACATCTACCCCGGAGACGGCGAAAGCCGGCTGTACGAAGACGACGGTCACACCCTGGCCTACCAGGCCGGCGAATTCCGATCGACGCGCTTTACTTGCCAGCTCAAGCCGGCCTCGCGCCGGTCGTCTGCGCCCAGGCTGACCGTGCAGCGCGCGGTCGAAGGATCGCTCGACCCCGGTTACGGCCGCTTTGACATCCACCTCCATGGCCTGCCGGCGGCGCCACGCCGGGCGTTGGTCGACGGCCAGCCAGTGGACATGACCGTTGACGCGGAGCACAACACGGTTCGGTTAACCGCCGGGGATTGGACCCGGTTGGAGGTGCGGTGAAAAGCAAAACGCGCTACCAGACCTTGATCGCCGTCTCCAAGGAGGTTCTGTCCGAAAAGACCATAACCGGTCTATTGCAGTGCATAGTCGACGCCGCCCGGAACCTGACCGGCGCCCGGCTCGGCGTCGCCGGACACGGCTACCAAAACGGCCACTTTCGCGTCGGCGCTGCCTCTCGGGCGGCCTCCAGCGCGGCCGCCTGCCCGCCCGGCGAGCTCTTTGACGTCCAAAAGGGCGGCGTCTACCTGGACCTGATCCAGCAAACGCCCTCCCTGCGCCTGACCGACGAGCAGCTTCGCGCCCACCCGGCCTGGTGGGGGCTGCCGCCCGGCCACCGGCCGCTGCGCGGCCTGCTCGGCGCCCGGCTGGTCGGGCGCGACGGCCAGGCCAGCGGGCTGATCATGGTCTCCGACAAGGCGGAGGGGGACTTTGATGCCGAAGACGAGGCCCTGCTCGTCCAGCTCGCCGCACTGGCTTCGCTGGGCATGCAGCACATCGAGGCCAGGGAGGAAAGCGAGCGCCAGGCCGACGAACTGCGTGCCGCCCTTGACCACGCCCAACAGCATGAGGCCGAGATCACGGCCCTGTTGGCCGGCACCCAAGCCGTCCTGGCCCACCGCCACTTCGAGGACGCCGCCCGCGCCATTTTCGACGTGTGCAAGAACCTGCTCGGAGCCACCAGTGGTTATGTCGCCCTGTCTTCAGCCGACGGCACGCAGAACGACCTGGTGTTCCTCGACGCCGGCGGGCTGTCGTGCACCGTGGACCCCTCGTTGCCGATGCCGATCCGCGGCCTGCGCGCCCTGGCCTATCAATCCGGCCAGGCGGTGTACGACAACGATTTTGCCCACAATCAGTGGGCCAGGTTCCTGCCCGACGGGCACGTCATCCTCGATAATGTCCTCTTTGCCCCTCTAGTTGTCGAGGGAAGGGTCGTCGGCCTGCTCGGCCTATCGGGCAAGCCCGGCGGCTTTGACGACAACGACGCCCGCCTGGCCGCCGCCTTTGGCGAGGCGACAGCCGTCGCCCTGGTCAACAGCCGCAACCTGGACCGGCTGCGCGACAGCGAGGAGAAACTCAGCGCCCTGTTCGACGTGCTGCCCATCGGCGTTTCCGTCCTCGACGGGGCGCGCAACGTCGTCAGGTCAAACCCGGCCATGGCGTCGATCCTCGACCTGCCCCAGGCCGGACTGGAGCACGGAAACTACAAGCGGCGCACCTATCTCCGCGCCGACGGCGCCGAGATGTCGCCCCACGAGTTTGCCAGCAGCCGGGCTGCCGCCGAGCAGCAGCCGGTTCAGGACGTCGAGACCGGCATCGTCAAAGAAGACGGCGAGCTGATCTGGACTAGCGTCAGCGCCGCGCCGCTGCCTTTTCCCGACTGGGGGGCCGTCATTACCACCGTCGATATCACCGGCCGCAAGCAAGCCGAGGAGGCGCTTCGCCAGGCCCGCGACGAGCTGGAGGCCCGGGTTGAAGAGCGAACCGCCGATTTGCGCGCCAGCGAGGAACAGTTCCGCCAGTTGGCCGAGAACGTCCGCGAGGTCTTTTGGATCACCGACGTGGCCACCGACCGTTTCCTTTACGTCAGCCCGGCTTACGAAGAGCTGACCGGTTATCGCATCCAGGACCTGTATGCCGACCGCTACAACTTTCTGCAAGCCGTCCACCCCGACGACCGCGAGCGGGTGGCCGCCACAGTCCGCAGCCAGGGACCGGCCGGCTACGACCTGGAATACCGGATTGTGCGCCCCGATGGCTCGCTGCGCTGGGCCAGAGCCCGCACCTTTCCGATCCGCGACGAGAAGGGCCAGGTCTACCGCTACGCCGGCATCGGCGAGGATATCACCGACCGGGTGGAGGCCTACCAGCTCCTCGAGCAGCGCGTCGCCGAGCGCACCCGCGAGCTGTCCACCCTGCTCGAGATTTCCCGCCAGGTGGCCTTGACACCCGACCTGGAGCCGTTGTTGGACCTGATCCTCAAGCAGATGCGGGCTGCCCTGGCCTGTGAAGGCGCCGCCATCTTCAAGCTGGAAGATGACACCCTGACCGCCGTGGCCTACGACGGCCCTCTGCCCCTGGAACAGGTCCTGTCCGTGCAGTTCCCAATGACGCACTGCCCTGTCCGCGGCAGCGTGGTCGCCGACCAGATCGCGGCGATCATCCCCGACCTACAGTCCGATGCCGACATGGCTCAGGCCTTGCGCCATGCTGCCGGCGATCTGTTCGAGTTGCTCTATGGTCGAGTCCGATCCTGGATCGGCATCCCGCTGGCGATCCAGGATCGGGTGGTAGGCCTGGTGGAGCTCCATTTCGCCAGCCCGATCCACCCCGACCCACGCCAGGTGAACCTGGCCCAGGCCTTTGCCAGCCAGGCAGCAGTGGCCATGGAAAACACCCGCCTCTACCGGCAGGCGCAGTCCTTGGCCGCTACCGAGGAGCGCCAGCGGCTGGCCCGCGACCTGCACGACGCGGTCAGCCAAACCCTCTTTTCGGCCAGCCTCATCGCCGAGGTGCTGCCCCGCCTGTGGGAGCGCAGCCCCGCCGAGGGGCAGCGCTCGCTGGCCGAGCTGCACCAATTAACCCGCGGCGCCCTGGCCGAGATGCGTACCCTGCTGCTGGAGCTGCGCCCGGCGGCCCTGCTCGAAGCCAACCTGGCCGAACTGCTCCGCCAGTTGGTCGAGGCGACTGCCAGCCGCTCGCGCCTGCCGATCGAACAGCTCATGGACAAGCCACCCTCGCTGCCGCCCGACGTCCAGGTCAACCTGTACCGCATCGCCCAGGAGGCGCTGAGCAACATCGCCAAGCACTCTGGCGCCAGTCACGCCACTGTCAGCCTGCGCTGCCTGTCCCATGCTGATTCTGCCGGCGAGGGCCAGGAGGCCGCAGCCCCGATCGAGCTGTCGATCGCCGACGACGGCCGTGGCTTTGACCTCACCGCCGTTCAGCCCGATTCCCTGGGCCTCGGCATCATGCGCGAGCGGGCTGAGGGCATCGGCGCCAAACTGACCATTCGCAGCCAGATCGGCCAGGGTACGCAAGTGACCGTCCTGTGGCCGGGAGAATAGATTCTTCGCTTCGCTCAGAATGACAAGATCGGAGAGGCGTTAATATGGTAGCATCCAAAACCATCCGCGTCCTGCTCGTAGACGACCATGCCCTGGTGCGCCGCGGGCTGGCCACTTTTCTGCTCGCCTTTGACGACCTGGAGCTGGCCGGCGAAGCGGCCAGCGGAGAGGAGGCCATCCGGCTCTGCGCCCGGCTCCAACCTGACGTCGTGCTGATGGACCTGGTCATGCCCGGCATGAATGGCGTCACCGCCACCCGCCTCATCGCCGAGCGCCGGCCTCACCCCCAGATCATCGCCCTGACCAGCTTTCACGAGGCCGACCTGGTCCATGGCGCGCTGCAGGCCGGGGCGATCAGCTACCTCCTCAAGAACGTCACCGCCGACGAGCTGGCGGCCGCCATCCGTGCTGCCCACGCTGGCCAGACTACCCTTGCTCCCGAAGCGACGCAGGCCCTGGTTCAGGGCGTAGCCTCGCCCCTCCTGCCCGGCTGCGAGATCACTCCACGCGAGCACGACGTCCTGGCCCTCATGGCCCAGGGCCTCAATAACGTCGAGATCGCCGAGCGGCTCACCATCAGCCGGTCCACCGCCAAGTTCCACGTCAGCAACATCCTGTCCAAACTGGGCGTCGCCACCCGCACCGAGGCCGTCGCCCTGGCCATGCAGCACCACCTCCTTTCCGAATCAGGGACTCAAGATCGAGAACCTTCCCCTGGTCACCTGACCAGGCAATAAACTCCCCTCCTGACCAGCCTATAAACCCCCCTCATGACCAGGGTCAAGACTGGTCACCTGCCCGATGCGCGCCGCGCCCCAATGTGGTATAGTAGTCATGACCCGATCCTTCCGGGATGCGGGTCGGGCTTGGGATCAGATTATTGGCAGAGTTCCGCTATACCAAAGAGGAGGGCAAAACATGCATTTGAAGAAACGCACACTTTTGCTGGTGTTGTTGCTGGCCGTGGCTTTTGCGTGGCCACTGCCGGTCGCACCGCAGGTGGCCGCTGCTCCACCGGTCACCGCTGGCCCGCTCCCCGCAACCCCCATCCAGGACGCACCCCTGGCAGCGCCAGAGCTGACCAACACCATCACCCTGCGGGTGATCAACGCCCGCACCGAGCCACGCGCCTTTGACGGCGCTGGCGTGATCGCCGGTGAGCCAATCACCTCCACCTACCAGTTCATGATCAACGAGGACAACACCGGCGATCCGTTCGACACCACCGACTGCTTTGCCTACACCGATCCGCCGACCAACACCATCCGCAATCCCAACTACCCCGACGGCTGCGAGTGGCCCGGCGTGCGCACCAACGCCGGCTGGTCGCCGATCGTCACCGCAGGCACGCAAGATGACCTGAACGAGACCACTGGCGTCACCCTGCCGCCCGGCGAATATGTCATCTCTGTCCTGGCTCAAGGCTACAAGAACGACGGCATCCACTTTACCGTGCCCCTGGCCGATCCGGGCCTGCTCACCGTCGCCGTCCATCCCCACCCACTGCCGCCAGCGACGATGGTCATCCAAGTCTTTCACGACAGGTCGATGACCAACGGGCAGTTCGACGGCCCGGTCGAGCAGGGGCTGGCCGGTTTCCGGGCCAGCATCAACGACATCCTGGGCGAAGTTACCGCCGACATCTTTGGCAACCCGCTGTGCACCAAGTACGTCCACGACGCCAACGGGGACGTCGTCCTCAACCCAGACGGCACGCCCCAGATCCTGACCATCGGCAACGGCTGCTACAGCGACGAGAACGGCATGATCACCATCCAAAACATCGGCACCATCCGCTGGGACGTGCTGGTCGTGCCGCCCGACGGCTCCGACTGGGCCCAGACAACCACCCTCGAAGGCTCTTTCGGCTGGGACACCTGGCTCCAGGAAGCCGGCACCGGGCTCGACAACGAGTTCCTGGTCGCCGGCGAGCCGTTCCCGTGGACCATCTTTGGCTTTGTGGCGCCGACCAACACCCTGCCCATCGACCCGACCGACACCGGGACCGTTCGCGGCGTGATCATGGGCATCACCAGTTACAGCCCCTCCCAAGGCGGCCTGCCCTACCAGGGCACCATCTGGGGCGGTTATAACGGCATCAAGCTCGACACCCCCATCGCCTATCCCTGGCTGTCGTTGAACGACCTGCAAAACGGCGACACGGCCGTGTGGGTTGGCCAGGGCAACGCCGACGGCTCGTTCGAGATCCCCAACGTCCCGCCCGGCAACTATTTCCTGTCCTACTGGGACCCCAACCTGCACTACATCCTCGACTGGATACAGGTGACGGTCAAGCCCAACCAGACTACCGACATCGGCGTCCGGACCATGACCAACTGGTTCACCAAGTGGTATGGCACCGTCTTTTTGGACAATAACGAGAACGGCCGCCGCGACGACGGCGAACCGGGCGTGCCCGACTACCTGGTGGTGCTCAGAGACCGCGACAACACCGAGATCGACCGCATGTCGATCGCGGCTGTGACCGACGTCAACGGCAACTATGAGCTGGAAAAGGGCTACCCGATGACCTCGTGGATGGTCCTGGAGGCTTATAGCGACATCTATCGCACCACCGGCATCACCTTCCAGGCCAGCAATCAGCCGGAGGAGACGACGATCCTGGGTAACGGCGTGGACGTCGACGTGCTGCCCATCCTCAGCCAGTGGGGGCGCCTCGACTGGGGCGTCAAGTTCTACGAGCCCGACACCAACGGCGGCATCGTCGGCACCGTGTCTTATGACACGGTCCGCGCCGAGGATGACGCGGCCTACGCCGGCGCCGAGCCCTGGCAGCCCGGCATTCCCGACCTGGAGCTGCGGCTGTATGCCACCGTCAAGGTCAACGGCGTCCCGATCACCGACACCACTCCCGGCCCCAACTATGGCGCCTACGTCAAGGGGCCGTTGTTGAACACCGCCACCACCGAGACCTTTGCCCGGCCCAAGAACTGCATCCCTCGCGACGTGGACGGCAATCCGGTCGACTTTCCGTCGATGCCGCCTTGGGACGCGGACAAGGACTGCCTGGAAGGACCGCCGATGGGCGTCCAGTTCGGCACCGAGTTCGCCACCCTCGATGGCAACTATGGCTTTACCGAGATCCTGACCGATCCACTGACCGGCCAGGCGCTGCCCGCGCCGTTGCCGATTCCGCCCGACGACTACCTGGTCGAGGTAGTCATGCCCAACGACCCAATCCTGAACCGGCCGATCTTCCAGGTGACTCGCGAGGAGGACGTCAACATCTATGACGGCGACGAGTTCTACCCGACGGTCGCGCCGCCCGAGTGCGCCGGGCCGTGGCACATCGTCGACGTGGCGGGCGCAGGCGCCGACGGCTACCCGATCCCCTGGGATCCGGGCAACTTTTCCACCCCGGTCGACAACCCCGGCTACGCAGAGGCTGGCGGCAGCCGCTTCGAGGGCGAGCCCAAGCCGTTGTGCAACGTCAAGCTGATCACGCTCGAGGACCTCAAGTCGATCGCGCCCGTCTTTTACCTGCACACCCCAGTGCCGATCCCCGGCCGCTGGCGGGGGTATATCATCGACGACCTGAACGTCTCGGTCAACCCCATGGAGCTGACTTTCGGCGAGAAAGCCGGCCTGCACAACATGCCGATCGGCGTCTATGACTTTACCGGCCGGCTGGTGCACACCATACACTCCGACTATCACGGCGTATACGAGGTGCTTCTGCCCTCCAGCGCCACCTACAACGCCCCGTCGCCGAGCGGCCAACTGGCCAGCGTCTACTATATCTGGGGCAACGATCCGGGGCAGCCGGGCCAGTTGAACGCCCATTACAACCCTCAATACCGGTCGATCGGCACTAGTTTTGAGATCTATCCCGGTGTGACCGTGCCCTCAGACCTGGCGCCCACCCAAAACGGCGCCCTGATCTGGTCGCCCGGCTCGCAGCAGGACCAGCTTGCCCAATGCGCCCTGGAACCGACCACGCCCCAGCTCTTTGCCGTGTCGCGGCCTTATGCCGGGCCAACCGGCGACCGCAGCTTTACCATCACCGGCATCGGCTTTGGCGCGACCCGTGGTACCGGCAGCGTCAGGTTGGAAGGCAAAAGTGGATTGCCCACGCCCTCGATCAGGATCCTGCCGATCTCGAGCTGGAGCGACCGGCAGATCGTGGCCACCGTCCCGGCTGGCTGGTTTCCCGGGCCCTACCAACTGACCATCACCAATGACAGCGGCCGGTCTGCCGTCAACACCGTCACCTTCCACGTCCTAGGTACGGTAGGCCCCGTCACCTACAACCCACCCCTATTCGAGGTCGGCCCCTCCAAGCCCTACGCCACTATCCAGAGCGCCATCGACGACGCCGCTGTTGCCGGCGACTCGCTGGTGATAGTCTACCCCGGCCCGACGACGCCCTTTACCAACCCGCTGGGCATCTGGTACGAGAACCCGGTCATCTACTCGCCGGTCAAGCTCCAGGGCATCGGCCCTGGCGGCGTCTACACCGATGGCACGGGCGTCGCCGGAAGCGTCCTGGACGGCCGCACCGTGGGCGGAGATACGCCCTACGTCGAGCAGTGGCTGACCTTGATGGGCGACATCTGGCTCAACCGCGGCGGGTGGGACGGCAGTCCGGTGGACGGCGACGGCAACCCGACGATCTACCCCGGCCCGGTGGTCACCGTGCTGGCCGAGGACGGCGAGTTCAACCAGGCCTTCCCGGCGACCATCGACGGCTTTGCCATCCAGGGCGGCGACCAGCAGGGCTTTCCCAACAACCTGGACCAGATCGGCGGCGCGCCGATCCCAGGTGTTCCGGCCCAAGTGTCCGTCCAGGGCGGGGGGATCTATGTTAACGGCTATGGCCGCTACCTGCGCATCACCAACAACGTCATCCTGAGCAACGGCGGCGCCTACGCCGCGGCCATCCGTCTCGGCACGCCCGACATGGCCGAACCGTTCAAAGACAACCAAAACGACAACGTGACCATCGCCAACAACCGCATCCTGGCCAACGGCGGCACCAACCTGGCCGGCGCCATCGGCGTCTTTGCCGGGGCCGAAAGCTATGCCATCACCCACAACGACATCTGCGGCAACTTTTCGGCCGAGTACGGCGGCGGCATCAGCCACTATGGCTACAGCCCCAACGGCCGGATCCACAACAACCGCATCTACTACAACCGCTCCTACGACGAAGGCGGCGGCATCATGATCGCCGGCGAGCTGCCGGCCGACCCCACCCAGCTTTCGCCTGGCGCCGGTCCGGTCGACATCTATGCCAACCTGATCCAGAGCAACCTGTCGAACGACGACGGCGGCGGCATCCGCTTCCTGATGGCCGGCAACTTTCTCTACCGGGTCTACAACAACATTATCGTCAACAACGTCTCCACCCACGAGGGCGGCGGCATCTCGCTCAACGACGCCCCCCAGGTGCGGGTCTATAACAACACCATCGTCAAGAACATCACCACCGCCACCTCCATGACCAGTAACGGTCTGCCCGCGCCTGCCGGACTGTCCTCCGCCCAGAACAGCGCCCTGTTGCAGGCTACACTGCCCATCGGCTCGCCGATCTTTAGCGACCCGCTGCTGTTCAACAACATCTTCTGGGACAACCGGGCCGGTTGGTACGACAACGGCACCGTATCAGGCATCGGCATGGAAGGCGACCCCAACGCCATCTTTTACTGGGACCTGGGCACCAGCGACGGCTCGGGCACGATGAGCCCCACCTACAGCCTGCTCCAGGTGCCCTACGGCGCTGGCGATCCCACCAATATCGCCGGCGTGGATCCGCTCGTCGTCCAGCAGTATGACACGTCCATCCGCGTCCTCCCCTGGCGGGGCAACCCCAACTTTGTCGGGATCGACCTGGTGGCCCTCAACCTGCCGGTGACCCTCATGGGCGACTATCACCTGGCTGCCGGCTCGCCGGCCATCAACGCCGGCGCCGCCAGCAAGGGGGCGCAGGTCGCGCCGAACGTCGACTATGACGGCCACCCGCGACCATCCCAGGGACGCTACGAAATCGGCGCCGACGAGACCAAACAACCCTTCCCGCAGACACCGATCCTGTATCCTCCAACTCCGAGGGGCGGGTTGGCTGCTTCCCCGGCGGGACCGGCCGGGCTGCGTCCGGCGGCGGACGACCTTTACAAGTTCTTCCTGCCGCTGATCTACAACGTCACCGTGCACGAGTGGCTGGGCCAGCTCGACAGCTTTGCCTTCGATCCGGCCAGTGGCGTCCAGGTATTGTCGAGCGGTTACGCCTTCTGGAACCCGGGCATGTTCGGCTCGGACCAAGAGGCATACCTGACATTCACCGCCGTGTCGCCAAGCGCGACGCGCCAGGACCTGCTGCTCAAGGTCGGCGAGCTGGCGCCCGACGGCCTGATCGGACCCGACACCTACCTGATCAACATCAACTATGACGCCACGGCCAGCCGCATCCAGCTCTCGACCCTCGAGCCTGGCAACCTGTGGGTCAACCATCTGACCTTGGAAGGCGCCGAGATCGCCGTCGGCGACCAGTTCGGCGCGCGGGCCTCGGCCGGCGGCCTGGTCCAAGTCTATCGCAACGGCGAGCTGGTCTTCACCTTCGACCTGACCCAAGGCGACAGCCCGTGGCACTTTGGCGATGCCCGCGGCCGGATCGGCTTCTGGTTCGAGGCGCCCAGCTTTGCCGAGCCCAACGGCGCCGGCCTGACCGACCTGGGCGGCGGCGCGACGCCTTGATCGATGAGCTTGTCACCCTGAGCGGAGCGAAGGGTCTCGTCACAGACAGATGCTTCGCTTCGCTCAGCATGACGGCTTGATCAGTGATGATGACATGCAACACGAGGAGGCATGAGCTCATGAGAACAATCAACCGCAGACAATTCCTGAGACTGGGCGGCGGCCTGCTCGGCGCTGCGGCAGCCTCGACGGTGGTGGGCAGAACGATTCTAAGGCCGACCGCCGTCGTCGAGGCGGCCAGCGGCCTGAGCCAGGCCACACCTGACCTGCACCTTGCCGCCACCGACGGCTGGATCCACCTGCCCGAGGATGCGCCGGTACCGCCCTACCACCCAGACAATCTGGCGCCGCCGCTGCTGACCACCTACATCTTTGGCTTTCGCAACGTCAATGGCCTGGGGACACAACAGATATTTGCCCAAAAGATGAAAGCCCAGCTCACAGCGCCGATCTGGTGGCTGACCGAGGGGGTCGATTTCACCCTCAAGATAACCAACCTCGGCCTTCAGATCCGGCCCGACCTGGTCGACGCCCATACCGTCCACTTTCACGGTTTTCGCAACGCCATCCCCATCTTTGACGGCGAGCCCCACTCGTCGGTGGGCGTGCCGATCAGCCGCGACCTGACCTACTTTTACCGGCCACACGACCCAGGGACCTACCTGATGCACTGTCACTTTGAAGAGACCGAGCACGTCCACATGGGCATGGTTGGCATCGTCTTTATCCGCCCAGCGTTGGGACCCAACTATGTCTACAACGATGCCTCAACCTACTTTGACCGCGAGTTTACCATGACGCTCAACGAGGTGTGGACCATCTCTCACTGGTGCGACTCGCACGTCCAGTTGCCCGAGTGGACCGACTATAACCCCGAATTCTACCTGCTCAACGGCCGTTCCTGGCCCGACACGATCGCCCCGCCCGGCGGCGGCACCGACCCCGGCACCGGCGATCTGATCCCGCCGCCCGGCCATCCCGAGCTGCAGTACCAGCCGATCTCGTCGCTGGTCACCTGCAACGCCGGCGAAAAGGTGCTGCTGCGTCTTGTCAACCTCGGCTACGTGGAACAGACAATGGGCCTGACCGGCATCCAGATGCGGGTGGTCGGTCGCGATGCCACACTGCTGCGCGGCCGCAACGGATCCGACCTGACTTTTATGACCGACAGCGTCCTGATCGGCCCCGGCGAAAGCCTGGACGCCATCTTTACGGCGCCCAACGTCACCCCCAAGCCAGGGGAAGATTATGTAACCTATATGCTGTACAACCGCAACTATGTCCGCCAGAACAACGCCGGCGGCGCCGGCTTTGGCGGCCAGATGACCGAAATCCGCGTCTACCCCGGCACGCTGCCGCCCCAGACAGCGCCCAATACCTAGCCGGGCGCCTAAATGTAGAATGAGGTGAGAACAATGAGATCCAAAAGATTCACCCAAACAGCCAGGCTTGTCGCTCTGCCGTTGGTCCTGGTCCTGATCCTGGCCATGGTGGGCGGCCGCGCCGAGACGGCGACCGCCGCCCACCAGGCGATGCCGCCGCACGGCATGGTGTGCACCACCAACCCCACTGCCACTTTCACCCTGACCACCCGCGAGGGCACCATCACCACCCCCGACGGCAATGTCATCTACATGTGGGGCTTTAGCCATGGCGACGATCCCTTCCAACACCCCGGCCCGGTGCTGTGCGTCAACGAGGGCCAAACCGTGACCATCGTCCTGCACAACACCCTGACCATGGCCGACGTGTCGCTCATCTTCCCCGGCCAGGAGAACGTCCTGGCCAACGGCGTGCCATCGCAGCCGGTATTCGACGGCGGCGGCAACCTGACGTCGCTAGCTCCCGTCGCGCCGGCCTTTAACGGGACTATGACCTACAGCTTTGTGGCCGCCAAGCCCGGCACCTACATCTACGAGAGCGGCACCGAGCCCTTGAAGCAGGTCAACATGGGTCTTTTCGGGGCGCTCATCGTCCGGCCAGCCGCCCACCCCGACTGGGCCTACAACGAGGTCATTTACAGCGGGGCGATCAGCTATACCACCCAATTCAACCCAGACGACGAATTCCTGATGCTCCTATCCGAGATCGACCCCATGCTTCACAGCGCAGTCCAACAGGGGCACGACTATGACATGAACGGCTACCGGGAACGGTACTGGATGATCAACGGCCGCAGCTTTCCCGATACGGTCGCGCCCAACGGCGCCGAATGGCTGCCGAGCCAGCCCTACAGCTCGCTGATCCACATCTATCCCTACGATCCGGTCGCCAACCCCTACCCGGCTATCGTCCGCTACATCAACGTCGGCACCGAAAACTACCTACACCACCCCCACGGCAATCACGGCCGGATGATCGCCCACGACGGCAACATGCTGATCGGGCCAGCCGGCGAAGACCTGTCGTACGAAAAGTTCACGGTCCTAATCGGGCCCGGCGAGACCCAGGACCAACTGTTTGCCTGGACCGACGTGGAGGGCTGGGATCCGGTGACCAATCCGATCCCGGTGACCATCCCGCAGCTCCAAAACCTGACCTTTGGCACTTTCTACAGCGGCAGCCCTTACCTGGGCGCTACCGACCAACTGCCGGTGGGTGCGCAGGCTCTCAACCAATGCGGCGAGTACTATCACATCTCCCACAACCACCAACTGCAAAAGATCACCGCCTGGGGCATTGTCTTGAGCGGCCACATCACCTTCGCCCGCATCGACCCGCCGCTGCCTAACGACTGTCCGTAAGGCGTGACACAGGACAGAGAATGGAAAGGACTGATATGAACACACAAACGCGTTCCTTCTTGTCACAGAATAGTCTGCTCCTGGCGCTCGCAGCGGCAGTCGGCTTGTGCCTGCTGTTGGTCAGCTCGCCAGCGGCGGCCGCGCCGGCTGGCCTGTCGCCCATCGCCGCCCAAAAAGCCCCGGACGGCGCCCTGCCGCCCGCCACCTGCACCTTGGACGGCGCCATCCGCACCTGCCACCTGTGGGCCATGCCCGGGACGCTGGGCCTGCCAACCGGCGAGAATGTGCCGATCTGGGGCTTTGCCGAAACCGGCGCCGGCCCGGCGCAACTGCCCGGCCCGGTGCTGATCGCCAACCAGAACGAGACGCTCCAGGTTGTTCTGCACAACCAACTGCCGGGAGAGACCGTCTCGCTGTCGTTCCCCGGCCAGTGGGGCCTGGCGCCCGACCTGGCCGGCGTGGGTACGGGCGGTGTGGTGACCTACACCTTCTCCGTCACCCGGCCCGGCACATACCTGTACGAAGCGGGCCTGACCGCCAATGGGGCGCGCCAGGTGGCCATGGGCCTTTATGGCGGCCTGGTCGTCCGCCCGCTCACTGCGGGCCAAGCCTACGACGACCCGGCCACTGCCTACGACGACGAAGCGCTGTTGGTGCTGAGCGACATGGACCCGGCGTTCAACAACAACCCTTACGGCTTCAAGCTGTACAACTATACGCCCCGCTACTGGCTGATTAACGGCAAGGCCTACCCCCAGACGGCGATCATCGACAGCGGCGCCGGCCGCAGGGTCCTGCTGCGCTACATCAACGCCGGCCTGGTCAGCCACAGCATGGGGCTGCTCGGCCTGCAGCAGCAGGTCATCGCCGCCAACGGCAATCCGGACGGCTGGCCGCACGACGAAAAGGGAGCAGCCGAAAAGATCCCCAGCGGCGGAACGCTGGACGCCATCACGGTGGTCCCGGCCTCGGCCCTGGCCGACACACGCTATCCCCTGTACGACACCAGCCTGCTGCTCCACAACGCTGGTCAGGCGGCGCCTGGCGGAGCGCTGAACTTTGGCGGGATGATGACCTTCATCCACGCCGTTGCCGGAGCGCCGCCAGGCGGCCTGGGGCCGGTGACCAGCGGGACGGCTGTCACCCCCAGTCCGACGACCGGCGCTGGCGGCGTCGTTCTGAGCGCCAACATCGACGATACGTCGACCGGCGGCCAGAACGTCAACCTTGCCGAATACTTTGTCAACAACCTGGGCGCTCCTGGAACGGGCACCGCCATCTCGATCGCCAACCCTCAGCCGCAGGTCAGTGTATCAGTCGCCATTCCGGAAGGGGATCTGGCCCCCTGGCCCAGCGGCTACTATATCTTTTACGTCCGCGGCATGGATGCAGACGGCAACTGGGGCTTTGTAAGCTCGGCCGTCCTCAACCTGGACAAGGCCGGCCCTGAAATCACCAGCCTGAGCTTGTGGCCCGAGACGACCAACGGCACCCGCTCGGTGTTGCTGCGAGCCACCGGCGACGACCATGGCAACGGCCGCCAGAATGTGGTGGCCGGCCAGTACAGCGTCGACGGCGGGCCGGTCCAGCCGATGACCCTCAACCGCATCGACCATCCGATCGCCGCCATGACCGCTACCCTGCCCAGCGCCACCCTCATCGGGTTGGCCGAAGGCCTGCACCCCGTCGCCGTCACCGCCCAGGACTCGCTGGGCAACTGGGGCGTCCCCGGCGTCATCACCCTCACCCTCGACAAGACCGGGCCAGCCGCGCCCGTCGTAACCCTCGACCCGGACTATTTGCTCCTGGCAGGGCCGCCGCCGGTGACCAGTGTGCGGGTATCGGCCGTCATCACCGACGCCCTGTCGAATGGCGTCCAATCGACGCTGGCCAACGCCGAGGGGTTCATCGACACCGTCAAGCCTGACGGCACCGGCTTCCGCCTCTTCCCCAGCGATGGCCTGTTCGACGAGATCGTCGAGGATGTCTATCTCGACATCAGTATCGGCAACTTTACCAGGCTGTCACAGGGCGCCCACTATGTCTATGTCCACGGCCTCGACTCCGCCGGCAACTGGGGCGCCGTCGCCGCCGGGACGATCTATATCGACCGCGGCGCCACCGACACCACCGGTCCGACCATCACCAACGTCAACATCATGCCCAACCCAACGAACGGCGCCGTGTCGGTCAGCCTGACCGCCAGCGCTGCCGATCCCGGCATGTTGTCCAACATCGCCGCCGCTGAGTGGTGGATCGGCAATGGCCCGCACCAGCCTCTTGAGGCCGCCGACGGCGCCTTTGACAGCACAGTCGAGATGCTGAGCAGGACGATCGCCCTAGGTAGCTGGCGCAACGGCGCCCACACCCTCTGGGTCCGCGCCCAGGACAGCGCCTTTAACTGGGGTGACGCCGTCGCGACCCAGTTGATCGTGTCGGGCAACAACCCCGTGATCATCCTGTCCGACAGCTTCGAGTCCGGCTTGGGCCAGTGGACCACGGCCGTCGGCCAGGTCAGCGCCACGCCAGAGGCAGCGATCGCGCCCGACGGCGGCGTGTTGGGCCTGCAGGCCGTCGTCGACGGCGGGGCGCCAGCTCACCTGGGCTACCTCATGCCCGCCGGTGAGACCGACGCCAACGCCAGCTTCTACTTTGCCTCCAACGCCACCGGCATGGGTGTCCAGCCGCACGACATCCTGGTTGGGCTGGCGGACGGAGCGCCCATCTTTGGCATCCAGATCCAGGCGGCCGGGGGCGAAGCCACAGCCTTGAACGTGCGCGGTTGGGTGCTGGTCAGCGGCGTGCCCCTCTACACCGACTGGCACAGCCTTGCCGATGGAGCCCACAAGCTGGGCATCGGCTGGCAGGCCGGCGCCGCAGCCTCGTTCCACCTGGCCATCGACGGTGTCGTGGCCGAGACGCTGGACGGGCTGGACACCGCCGACTATACGCTCTACGAGCTCTGGCTTGGCCCATCGGGCGGCCTCGACCCGTCCATGTCGGGCGCTGAGTACCTGGACGGCTTTGAACTCACCCGCGCGCCGCAGGCGGAAGTGATCCAGATCTTCCTGCCCATGGTCGTGCGCAACCAATAGCACACGGACGGCCAGGACTTGAGGCGCTAGGCGCCTCAAGTCCTGGCCAAAACGCTGGAGAGGAAACGATGATAAACAGATCGATCCTAACAATCAAGACATGGCGAGGCCCGCTGGGCATCAACGCCAGGCACCTGCTGCTGGTTGTGGGCCTGCTGGTGATCGCCGGCGGCCTGTGGGCCACGTGGCAGATCTACAACGGCAGCTCCGAGGCGCAGGCCCGCGTGCCGGGCATACCCCTGAGCCAGGAGATCGAGGACAAGTTTGGCGTCCGCTTTACCTTCCTCGGCGTGATCGCCGACGGCGGCATGGTCGACCTGCGCTTCCGGATCATCGACCCGGCCAAGGCTGCCAACTTTGGCCACTATACCGAAACGTCGCCCAGGCTGATCGCCGAAGACAGCGGCCTCAGCGTCGATACTACCGTCATGGGCCTTCACCACCACGAAATGGAGGTAGGCCGCGTCTACTATGTCCTCTACCGCAACACCGCCAACGCCATCAAGTCCGGCGACCTGGTCACCATCGCCATCGACGACATGCAAATAGAGCATGCTGTGTCGTGGTAAATCATCGAGAAAGGAGAAGAAAAATGAAAATCGTAGCTTCCCTCATCATCGTTCTGGCATTGCTGATCGCTATTGTGCCACAGTTCACCGACTGCGAGTCGCAGGGCAAGATGCTCACCCTGGAAAGCGGCAAGCAGGTGTCGATGAAGTGTCACTGGACCGCCCGCGCCGAGATAGCCGTGGGCGTACCGCTGCTGGTTGTGGGTCTGTTGATCCCCTTTAGCAAGCGCAAGGAATCGATCCGCAACCTGGGCATCGTGGGCGCGGTCCTGGGCGTCATGACCATCCTGCTGCCCGGCATTCTCATCGGCGTGTGCAGCAACGACGACATGATCTGCAACTCACTCATGGACCCGGTGCTCGTCCTGGCGGGCGTGCTAGTCATCGCCGCCAGCCTGGCCGCCATCTGGCTGTCGCGGGGTCGGGAGCAGACCAACCTATGACCCTGTCTCGCCTGGCGGTTAAGAACATCGCCGGCAGCCTGTTTCGCAGCGGGGCCGTCTTTCTGTGCGCCGCCCTGGTGGCCGGGCTCGGCCTCGCTGCCACGCTGGTCGTCCTTGGCGCCGAGAACAGCCTTCAGGCCAACCTCAGCCGGATGGGGGCCGATCTCCTCGTCTTTCCCTGGGGCATCGTCAACCAAAAGGCCGAGAGCGCTCACCTGATGAGCACCGCCACGCAACTGTGGATGCCTCAGGCAGACCTGGATCGCATCGCTCAGGTCGAGGGCGTGGCCGCCGTCACGCCGCAGCTCTACCTGGCCACGCTGCGCGACAGCCCCTTGTCGACCAGGCCTGAGCTGTTCCTGATGGCCTACGACCCGGCGACCGATTTCGTCGTCGAGCCCTGGCTGGAGCAAAAGCTGAACGGCGGCCTGGGCCTGGGCGAGGCGGTCGCCGGCGCCTACATCCTGGCCGTCGACGGCGGGCAGACCGTCAGCGTTTACGGCTACGACCTCAAGCTGGCCGGCCAGCTCGAACCGACCGGCAGCGACCTCGACCAGAGCCTGTTCGTGACCTTTGACACGGCCCAGGAGATCCTGCGACACACGCAGAGGTCAGGCTTGTCGCCGTTCAAGATCGCTTCAGGCAGCATCTCGACGGCGCTGGTCAAAGTAGCCATGGGCAGCGACACCCACGACGTCTCGGTGCGCGTCATGGAGCAGGTGCCCGGCGTGGTACCGATCGAGAGCGCCGGGCTGTTTCAGACCCAGCGAACCCAGATGATCGGTCTGCTGCGCACCGTGCTGATCATGCTCAGCCTCACCTGGCTGCTGTCGATGCTGTTCATGGGCCTGGCCTTTTCGCTGGCCGTCAACGAGCGCCGGCGGCAGATCGGCGTGTTGCGGGCGTTGGGAGCGTCCCAGACCGCCGTGCTCAAGTCGCTGTTGGCCGAGAGCGCCATACTGGCCCTGGCCGGCGGCCTGACCGGCAACCTGCTGGCCATCCTGCTCATCACCCCGTTGCAGGACCAGATCACCCGCCTGGCCGGCGTGCCGCTCCTGCTGCCGGCGCCGCTGGCCTTCTCCGGCCTGATCTTGGGGGGGCTTTTCCTGGCCCTGGCCAGCGTTACCCTGGCCGCCTACCTGCCTGCCATCCGGATCAGCCGCCAGGAGCCAGCCCTGGTCATGAAGGAGTAGTAGAATGGGTCTAATCCGGCTTGCCAGCCGCAACCTGGCCGGCAGCTCTTTTCGGAGCTGGGTCATCTTTTTCTGCGCCGCGCTCATGGCCGGTTTTGTCATTGGCGGCACGCTCGTCATCCGCGGCGCCGACAGAAGCCTGCGGCTGGCCCTGGAACGGCTGGGGGCCGACATCCTGGTCATCCCCGCCGGCAATGAGGCCCGCATCGAGAGCGCGCTGCTGATGGGCGTGCCGGCCCACTTTTGGATGCCCGCCTCGGTGACCGACCAGGTCGCCGCCCTGCCGGGCGTCGCCGCCGCTTCGCCCCAGCTCTACCTGGCCACCCTCCGCGGCGCGACCTGTTGTTCCCTGCCCGAAATGTTCCTGATCGCCTACGACCCGGCCACCGATTTCACCCTGCGCCCCTGGCTCGAACAGAACCTGGAAGGAGAGCTACGGCTTATGGAGGCCGTCGGCGGGAACCATGTCTACATCCCTTCCGGCCAGGACAATATCCTGATCTATGGCAGCGCCGTTGACCTGGTGGGCACCCTAGAGCAGACCGGCGCCGGCCTGGACCAGAGCATGTTCCTGACCTTCGAGACAGCCTACCGGATCGCCCGGCTGTCATACACCCTTGCCGAAAAGCCGCTCGAGATCCCACCCGACAGTATCTCGTCGGTCCTGGTCAAGGTGGCCCTCAACGCCGACGCGCACCAGGTGGCGCAGCAGATCGCTGCGGCCGTACCCGGCGTGACTCCCATGGAAACCACGAACCTTTTCAAAGAGCAGCGCCTCCAGCTCCTGGGCCTGCTGCGCAGCATCGTCGTGCTGCTGGGCATTACCTGGCTCCTGGCCATGGGCCTGATTGCGCTCGTCTTTTCGATGGCCGTCAACGAGCGCCGGCGTGAGATCGGCGTGATGCGCGCCCTGGGCGCCACCCGCCTGGCCGTTCTGCAGTCGCTGTTGTGGGAGGCAGTGCTCTTGGCGTTGGCCGGCGGGGTGGTAGGCATCGCCATCGCCAGCCTGGCGACCTTTCTATTCCGCGACCTGATCGTCGGCCTCATGGGGGTGCCATTTCTGCTGCCGTCACTGCCTGCCCTACTAGTCCTGGCGCTGGTTGGGCTGGCCCTCGTCCTGGCCAGCGTCGTCGTAGCCGCCCTGTTCCCCACCCTGCGCATCAGCCTCCAGGACCCGGCAGTATCAATGAGAGAATGAATCGATGATAGAACTTGACGACGTAAGCAAAATCTATGCCCTTGGCAAGGACCGAACGGTCCCTGCCGTCCAGGGCGTAACCCTGCGAGTGGAGCGGGGCGAATTCCTGGTTATCACCGGCCGGTCAGGCTCGGGCAAAACGACGCTGCTGAACCTGGTTGCCGGCCTGGCCCAACCCACCGCCGGCCGGGTGCTGCTCGACGGCGTCGAGATTTGGAAGCTGCCCGACGCCGAGCTGTCACGGCTGCGTAACAAAAAGATCGGCTTTGTTTTCCAGTTCCCCAGCTTGATGCCATCGCTGACGGCCCTGGAAAATGTCCTCCTGCCCACCCTGTTCGCCGCCGCCAAGGGCGACGCCAAGACGCAGGCCGAGACCCGGCAGCGAGCAGTGCAGCTCCTAGGCGAGGTTGGCCTGTCGGACAAGCTCGAAGCCTACCCCCGCCAGCTTTCGGCCGGGCAGCAGCAGCGGGTAGTCATAGCCCGATCGCTCATCAACCGGCCCGATCTGCTGTTGGCCGACGAACCAACCAGCGACCTCGACGAGCAGACAGAGCAGGAGATCATGGCCGCCTTCCAGGACATTCACAACCGGACCGGCATCACCATCCTGCTGGTCACCCATTCCACCCAGCTCATCTCTTTTGGCACCAGGGCGCTGCGGATGCAGAGCGGCCAGATAATGGCCGCAGACGGGTGACCATGGACGACAACCCCGCCGGCCGCATCCGGGTTTTGATCGTCGACGATAGCGTCGCGGTTCGCAGCGCCCTGACCACCTTCCTCCACGCCTTTGACGACCTCGAGCTAGTCGGCGAAGCATCAGGCGGCCAGGAAGCCATCGAGCTGTGCCTTCAGACCCAACCCGACGTGGTGCTAATGGACCTGGTCATGCCCGGCATGGCGACCGCAGGGAGCGCCACTGTCATCCGCGCCATCCGCGGCCGCTGGCCCAAGACCCAAGTCATTGCCATGACCACCTTCCAGGAGATCGACCTGGCCCGCCGGGCCGCCGAGGCCGGGGCCATTTGCTGCCTGCTCAAAAACGTCTCGGCCGACGAGCTGGCCAAAGCCATCCGCGCCGCCTATGCCTTCCCTCTTGACCCACCGGTGACGGCGCCAGCTTCGGTCGAATACCACTGCTGACCCAGTCTTTACACCACCGTTGCGTGGCTGCTCAAACGACTTGCCCTGTAGGGGCGGCCCCGCGGGGCCGCCCCTCCTGGCCCCTCTGTGGAGCCCCTACTTGCCGAAACCATCGCTGTATGGTAAAATGCAGGCGCCGTGGCGGTATACGTCCACCATCCAGTGAGGAGGATAGGCATATGCGTACCTCGATAATTGCCCTGCTGCTGGTTCTGGCTCTAACCGTGATCGGCCTGGCAGCCTGCGGCGGCGATGATGCGCCCGCCGCTTCCGGCGGCGAGGGCGACCCCGCAGCCGGCGAAACCCTGTTCAAGCTCGAATGCGCCAATTGCCACTCGGTCGCGCAGGGCGTCAGCCTGGTTGGCCCGTCGCTGGCCGGCAGCGGCGCCGAGGACGAGCAGAGCCTGCGCGAAGAGATCGTCAACCCCGACGCTCAAGTGACAGCCGGTTTTTCCCAAGGCATCATGCCCGACACATTTGGCACGCAGCTCACCCCACAGCAGATCGACGACCTGATCGCCTTTCTGCGTACCCTAAAGTGAACAAAACAAGGAGGAACCGATGATCGTAACAACCCAAGAGCTGTTCAAACTTGCCTATGGCCATTTCGCCGTCGGCGCCTATAACATCAACAACATGGAGCAAATCCTGGGCCTGTTCCAGGGCAACATCAGCTCGCAGGCGCCGTTCATCATTCAAATCTCCAAGGGCGCCCGCGACTATGCCAAAGTCAAGCTGCTTGAAGCCCTCATCCGCAGCGCCGAAGAGCTGTATCCCGAGGCCATCTTTGCCGTCCATCTCGACCACGGCGACGAGGCCACTTGCTACGACTGCATCGACTCGGGTTTCTACAGCTCGGTGATGATCGACGCTTCCAGCCAGCCGTTTGAGGGCAACGTGGCGACTACCCGCCGCGTCGTCGAGCGGGCGCACGCCAAGGGCATCAGCGTCGAGGCCGAGCTGGGCGTGTTGGGCGGCGTCGAGGAGCACGTCAAGGTCGACGAAAAGCACGCCATGCTGACCGACGCCGACGAGGCCGCCGAGTTTGTCCGCCGCACCGGCTGCGACAGCCTGGCGGTGGCCATCGGCACCAGCCACGGCGCCTACAAGTTCAAAGGCACCCAGAGCCTCCATTTCGACCGCCTGGCCGAGATCCAGCAGCGCCTGCCCGGCTTTCCGCTGGTGATGCACGGCTCCTCATCGGTCCCACCCGACGAAGTCCAGCGGATCAACGCCGCCGGCGGCAAGCTCGACCCGTCGGCCAGGGGCGTCAACGAGGACGAGTTCGCCAGGGCCGTGCCGTTGGGCGTGGTCAAGGTCAACATCGACACCGACGGCCGCCTGGTGTGGACCCGCGTCCACCGCGAGTATTTCCGCGACCAGCCCGAAAAGTTTGACTTTCGTGGGCCGGGCAAGATCTTTGTCGGCGAGTATGCCAAGTTCATCGCCCACAAGAACGAAAAGCTTGGCTCCGCTGGCCAACT
>JAFGOG010000166.1 GCA_016926595.1 Anaerolineae bacterium | reverse complement strand
CCCACAGGCCAGTTCGCTGCTGCCTGCGGAGCCATACCGGGCATCGGCCACCATTGTACCATGGAACTATGGAAATGTCTTCTCTAGGGAGGAAGGGTGAGGGGAAGAACTCGCTGCCATCCACCACTGCTTGAAGGAACGGGGCTGCATTGGCAGCAGTTTGCCGGTGTATCGTGTTATGCATGGCCTGGAACCCCGAACACCGGATGCGGCGGTAACGTGCATTGTCGGCGATTCCGGTCTACTAGAATTGCAGCATAATCCATCAAGTGGCCGACCGAGCAGCTCTGAGGACATCGCCAACTCGTTGCTCTTCCCCAGCCAATCACAGTCCATCGTGACACTGGGATACTCTCATGGCCAGTTCGGCAGCCAGGAAGGGAACGGCCTCACCATCTAACTTGCCTGCCTCAGAAGAGTCTTGGACTCTGATCCAAGCATCCCGAATCCTGATACCAGCCTATTCCGGACGGCGATGATTCTCCCTGTACCGCCCCGGCCAAGCGGATTCCCCTCGGCCGACCCAATCACGGGATCTTGACAAGTGCTGACTTCTGTGTTTTAATAAGGTCCACCTTAAAACCTAAGAGTATTTTCTTTAGGTGAACAAGAATGCAATAGGCGTGACATTGATGACATACAGCGAGGCTGCACAGGGTTCTACTCGGCCATCCTGGGCGTGTTGGGTGGCACGATCATCTGGGGCGCCACGGAACTGCCCAAGCAGGAGGAACGCATCGCCAAGGGCATGTTCCCGGCCAACCCGCGCCGGCAAGCCCGAGCGGGAGCCGGGTCGCCCGGGCCTGACGATGGGGAAGGGAGCGAGACATGACGCCACAATGGCCGGCCTCGTGCTAGCTGCGCTTACCTTCGGCACCATCGCCCTTGGGCACGTGATCGTACGAAAAGTCAACCGGTATGGCACAAGAACCGGCCCCCTTGGTCTTTGTACTGGGACTGGTGTTCTTTGTCCTGTCGCTATTGGTCGCGAGCAACCTGGCCTCGGCCACCCTGGGGATCTTGGGTATGACGACCATCTGGGATGGAACTGAGCTATACCGCCAGGAAGATCGCATCCGCCACGGGCACGCCCCGGCGAACCTGGACCGCCCGGTGGAGCCGCGACGAGAGTAATCCGTAGCGGAAAGGAAGGATTAAGGTATGGAGTTTCTACCCGAGTTCAAACTGGTCTGGCTTGGTGGATGGCTACTACTGGCCTTGCTTGTTCTCACGGACGGGGTCCTGTTCCTGGCCTTTCGAAAGGATACGGTCACACGCCTGTTTGATCGCTCTGGCTGGACGCTCAAGCAAAAGGTCTTTACCGTGATTGGCAAGCTTCTGGCGCTCGTTGTGGTGCTGATGATCATATTCGCATCACTCAGGATAGGCTCCTGGGTCTTTATTGTCGGGGCGGGACTCGTTGGGCTTAGTCTCGTAGTGCTGGTGAAGGCGCTTTTCGACTTTCGGAAGGCGCCGCCCGACCAGCCGGTTACCCAGGGCGTCTATGGGATCACCCGCCATCCTCAGAATATGGCTTCCTCACTCGTGATCTTGGGCTGCACGATTGCCATCGGATCCTGGCTGGCGCTGATCCTCTTTGTCGTGGCTCGCATCTTTCTCCACCAGAACCTGGTGGCCGAGGAAGAAGTGTGCTTGCAGGAGTACGGCGAGGCCTATCGCAGCTACTTGGAACGGGTGCCTCGCTACTTCTTCTTCTAGAGGAATTTCCAACTCGCGTTTTCCTCCGCCGGGATGGCTGACAGAGATCATGCGAGGGTTGAGAACCGGGCCAGGCCTTGCCGTGAACACTGCAAATCCATTCTCTCCCTCATCATGGGGTTCGTCTTTACGGGCGCTATTTGGGTGGAACGCTGCTGGGGCAGGGGGGAGCTTCTCGCTCCAATTTCACAAGATAGAGGAGGTAAGAAGTGACCATGGAAGCTACGATTCACTTGGCCGGTATCGTGACCCTCGCCGGCGCTGTGCTGTATGCCATCGCTGATATCCTGTTGCTGGCCTTCAATGTTGGCCCCTTGCAGGAGATTCCATCTACCGCCATCGACTTTGAGACCAGCGAACGGTGGAAACGCCGGGCCAGCATGCTGACATGCATGTCCAAGATGCCCTGGAAACGCCTCGTGGCGGGCGGGCTTCTGGGCGTCTGCATGACCCCCTTTGTGATGTCGGGCGCGTGGATTCTGTATCACGCCCTGGCGCCGGCGGGTCCCTGGTTCTCCGTGCCCGTGGCCTTGCTGTGGCTGGCAGCCTATCCGATCGGCGCGTTCATTCATGGCTCGTTCATCTACTTCGGAGGTAGCGTGCACGGCTGGAATGCCGCCACGGGCGAGATCAAGGCCCAACTGGGAGACATCCTCTACCGGATGTTGCGGGTGTTGCTCTTCTCCTATGTGGTCTTCTTTGCGCTGGCCATAGCGACCTCGGTGTGGTACGTCGTCGCCGTCTTGCAGGGCACGACGGCGCTGCCCACGTGGATGGCGATCATGAATCCGGCACTGATGACGGTCGTCTACATGTTCCTCGCGCGACGCGTGATTCCGTTCCGGGTTATCAAATATGTCCAGGGTGCGGGGTTCAACATCGTCTATATCGTGTTTTTTGCCCTGCTCCTGGCCTTTGTGTGGTGAGAATCCCGACAAGGACGAGCAGAAGATGAACATGGTCCAAACATTCGCTGACCTGGCGCCTGAGGCCTATGCATCGGCTGGTGGAAAAGGCGGGACACTGGCCAGGCTGTATCGCGCTGGCTATCCCGTGCCCGACGGGTTCATCATTCTGCCTGCTGCCTTCAAGGACGATGAACTGCATCCTGATGCCTGGCTGCAAGCCCAAGCCTACCTTGAACAGATGCGCAAAAGAGATCGCCAGTGTGCTTTCGCCGTACGTTCTTCCGCTCTCAGTGAGGACTCGGCCCAGGCATCGTTTGCCGGCGAATTCGAGACGGTCCTGGGTACGCGCACCGGCGAGGAAATCCGGGAAGCGATCCACACCGTGCAGCGCTCGCGACACAGTGCCCGGGTGCGAAGCTACAGCCCGGCCCAGAGACTCGATGCTGCCCACGACATGGCCGTCATCGTCCAGCGGCTGGTCCCGGCGGAGATAGCAGGTGTGTTGTTCACGGCCGATCCGGTCAGCGGCGACCGGATGCACATGGCCGGCAACTATGTCCACGGCCCTGGAGAGCAACTGGTGTCAGGCGAGGCCAACCCGCACACGTTCACCCTGGAGCGCCCCAAGGGCCGCTACAAAGGCCCGGCGGAGTTGAGGCGCTTTGCCCGCAGACTCCACCGGATTGCCAGCCGGTTGGAAAAGGACTTGTGCAGTCCGCAGGACATCGAGTGGGCAATCGCCGGTGGCCGGCTCTATCTTCTCCAATCCCGGCCCATCACCACGATGCAGGCCCACAATCCCACCACCGGCGAGTGGAACGACAGCCTGACCGGCGACTATCTGTGGACCAACGCCAACTTTGGCGAGGCATTTCCCGACGTGATGACGCCCTTTACCTGGTCCATCGTGGAACGTTATCTCCGGGCCAACCGCGTGGGGCGCGAGGCGACGCACTATCCCCTGGCCGGAAACATCGGGGGACGGCTCTACATGAACCTCAGCCAGGGCATCTCGTCGGTCGCCGCCCTGGGGCTGCCCTGGCAACGGCTCGTCCGCGTGCGCCAGGAGACGTTTGGACGCTTCCCTTCAGACATGCCCCTGGTTCCTTATACCGCCAGCCAGGTGCTGAGGACCATCATCCCGGCCGTCGTGCGCCAGTTGTGGCAGCTCCGCAGACTCAGGTCCCGCATTCCATCCTTCGTCGACGAGACGCCTGCTCTGGCAAGAAGGCTTGAGGGAGACATCCTGGCCGCCCGGACGACCTGCGACCTTCTCTCCCTGTGGTGCAACGAGCTGGAAGCGCACCTGGACGAGGGCCTGCAAATCCTACTCGCCGGCTTGAGCGAATACCGGACCCTTTCCCGCAAGCTGCATATCAAGTTCGAGAAGCTGGTGGGCGACGCGGATGCCAATGCGTTGCTTTCAGGCGTGAGCAGTGGCGACGATGCCCTGGCCAGTCTGGGCCTGCTCATGGGCTTGCTCGCCGTGAGCCGTGGCGAACTGACGCGCGAGGAATATCTGCAGGCGTACGGCCACCGCGGTCCCCATGAGATGGAATTCTCCATACCCCCGCCATCCCAGGACCCCGACTGGTTGGACCGGCGACTGGCCGAGCTCGAGGGCGACGAGATCGACGTGCCGGCCATGCTGGCCCGCCAGCGCGAACGGCATCAGGCAGCCTGGGAGCGGCTGGAGGCTCAAGTCTCCGTCCGCCAGGCCAAGGCCTACCGGCAGAAACTGGACCGGCTGGCCATCGCCTCCAAGACCCGCGAGGCGGTCCGTTCGGAGGCGGTGCGCCTGCTGGGCGTATACCGCGCTTTTGCGCTGCGCGCCGGAGACCTGATGGGCCTGGAAGAGGACATCTTTTTCCTGTCGCTGGAGGAAATGCTGGCAGCCCTCTCTGGCGACAAGTCGGCCCACCGCTTCGTCCCTGCCCGCAAGGAGGCCCACGCTCGCTACCGCTCCCTGCCGCCCTACCCACCGATTGTTCGTGGGCGCTTTGACCCCGTCGAGTGGGCCAAGGATCCAAACCGGCGCGCCGATATCTACAACGCCGACGAACCCACCACAGCGCCAATCTCAGATGCAATCACCGGCTTTGCGGGGGCAGCTGGCATCGTCGAGGGTGTGGTGCGTCGCCTCGACAGCCCCGAAGAGGGAAACTTGCTTCAGCCGGGCGAGATCTTGGTGACTGTGACCACCAACGTCGGCTGGACGCCGCTCTTTTCCCGGGCGGCTGCCATCGTCACCGACGTGGGCGCCCCATTTTCACATGCCGCCATCGTCGCCCGCGAACTGGGCATTCCTGCGGTCGTTGGCTGCGGCAACGCAACGATGAACCTGCACTCGGGCGACCGCGTCCGCGTCAACGGCGGGCAGGGCACGGTGGAAGTTCTGGATCCCGTCTCAGCAATAAGGGGGAACAGGTTGCCATGAAGCCTCAGCTATCCGTCAGGCGGGTGCTGGTCGATGGCACGCTCATGAGCATACTGCTCACGATCATCTCCTTTGGCGCCATCTATCTGAACCCCATGATGCTCGTCGACTCCTATACGCCCGACGTGAGGACGGCCGTGGGTGAGGTCGATGTGCCCGCTCGCCAGCTCGCCGTCTTTTACGTGCTCTCATTCGGCACCGTCGCCGGCGTGATATTCTACTCGAACGCGGGCCTGCGCAGGGAAAACGGCGGCAACTTAACGTTCTGGACCGCATCCGCCCACAGTGCTGTGCTCATGTTCTTCTTTGCAGTGTGGGACCTGCTGATCATGGACTGGCTCATATTCGTCACCATCCAGCCCGCCTTTGTCGTGATCCCCGGCACCGAGGGATTCGCCGGATACAAAGACTATTGGTTCCACTTCGAGGTGTCCTTCCTGGGCCCGGAGCTGTGGCTCTCGACCTTCATCGGCGGTTTGGTCATGGGCGGTCTGTCGGTAGTGCTGTTCGGCGGCAAGAGGCGGGCCGCCACCGCCTCTAGAAACGGACCCTAGCAGCAAGCAGAGACGTCTGACCCTGCAGACTATGAGGCTTGACAACGATTCTCCATCCCGCTATAATAAGGCACACCTTAAAACTTAGTAGTAATTTATTAAGGTGAATGTAGACATGACGGAGTCAATTATGGTTGAATTAAGCGAAAGCATGCAGATGTACCTGGTCACTATTGCCCGCCTGCGGGACAACGGCAGTCCGGTGCCCCTGTCTCTGCTGGCGGACACACTCTCAATCTCGCCTGTGTCGGTCAATGAGATGTGTCGCAAGCTGCAGGACCAGGGCTTGGTGGTCTACCAGCCCTACAAGGGCGCCCTTCTCACGGACGTGGGGGATGAGCGTGCCTGCCACATTCTACGCCGCCACCGGCTGTGGGAGGTTTTTCTGGTGGACAAGCTGGGGTTCGAGTATGGCGAGGCCCACGACATTGCCTGCCAGTTGGAGCACGCCACGCCTGATGCTGTAGCCGACCGGCTCGACCATTACCTGGACTACCCGCCGGTGAATCCCATTGGCGAACCCATCACCAGGTGCGGCGTGCCCATGCCCTCCATAACGACCGTCGCCCTGGCGACGCTGCCTGCCGGACTGCGGGGGCGCGTGATCCGCTGCGACAGCGAGGGAGCATCCCAATGGTTCCTGGAAGAGCAGGGGATCCGGCCGGGTGCCTGGCTGAGCGTCGTCGCAGCGGCGGGAGACAGCGTCCTGGTCCAGGTGGGCCAAGGGCACGTTTCGCTGGCGCGCGATCTGGCTAAAGCTGTGCAGATCCAGGTTGAAGAAAAAACGAGCGAATCATTCGCAATGACACAACCAAAGGTGGAACCAAACTCGATGAACGAGTAGCGCTTTTGATATACTAAAAGGTACCCACCTAGCTGTACTTTGACAATCGAAAATGTACCCACCTGAGCCCAGCTCTGCTATCATCTGGAGAGACACAGTCCAAGAAGATAGCGGAGGAGGAGATGATCAGCGTGGAGTAACGAGAGAAGATCCGGCGGGTCGCTCCCCTGGGTGACCCCATCGAGTTCACAGTCAAGGGCTACAGCCTGTCCCTCCGCAATTCGGAGGCCCAGAATATCCTGGTCGAAGTGGTTGAATGACGGGAGGTGCGATGATGCCTTTGGCTATGGTTTGCCCCGGTGAAGATGTGCAGCCGATCGCCATCCGCGGCGGCCAGCGGATGCGAAAGCGGCTCGCCGACCTGGGTCTCAATGTAGGTATGACGGTCCGCATGATGCAGCACAATCACCACGGCCCCTCTTTGGCAAAGACCAGCAATAGGAGACCCTGCAACAAAGACTCAAACGCAAGGAGTATCCACCCATTGAGCCATCCAATCTCAAGTGTTGGCACCAACTCCACGAATCACCCCCGACAGCTATCAACCTGCCACAGTCTCCCGCACAAACTCATCCTGATAGAGTCCCTCCGTCATT